>NZ_JBHIPJ010000118.1:0-46773 GCF_042195945.1 Bartonella sp. AP30XZML
AATTTTCCGTTTCCCATTATCTTTATTCAGAATGCTGATTTCAGTACCACCAGTTCCTTTCCCAATGGTGATAAGACCTGTACCCCCCGCACGGAGACTACGCGCTAATTTCTCCTCTTTTTCTTCTTCTTGCTTAACAAGGATACTGTCTCTTACATCAGCAATTTCATTATTTGTTGCAAATAACTGTGAACCATTCACTGCTTGTTGTGAAGTCTCAGTGAGTGCCGCAGCCTTAACTTTCTTTATCTCTTTACCTCCAGCATCAATGCCCGAGGTCGTTATTTTCGGTCCATCAGTAATTACCAGACCTGTTGCATCTAGGGCAGTTGTGCCTGCCTTTAAGCTCGTTAATGTAACATCTTGAGCTAAATCAAATTTTACATTATTGTCTTTATCACCTTTTGTAATGTTAAGATTGGTACTTCCAGTGGAAAAATCTACTCCGCTATCCATAATGACTGTTTTAGCATTTTTACCGTCAACAGATAATTTCCAACCATTTTTTCTTACGACATCTTCTAAGTCTTGCAATTGTCTTAGATTCACTGCGTCTGCATCTTCACTACCAGCCGCTACACCTGTAATTTGTCGTGTTTTGCCAGCATCAACATCACCAACACTAACAGCACCTAATGTAGATTTCCAATAAGATAGCTCATTTTTTGCAGGTCCCTGCAGCACAGAAGTATAACCCGGAACACCAGCAGCCCTATTGGCTACAGAATTGCTTCCTAAAGCAACACCCCCTGCTACCTTCACTTGCGATTTAAAGCCTAAAGCTGTACCGCTGTCCACCTCCACCCGTACAAAACGACCAACAGCAACCGCGTCATTCTTTAGTGCCACTATATCTGCACCAACAGCAACGGATCCACCTCTATGGATCTCAGATTTAGAACCTATGATAACAGATGCCGCTAGCTTTTTATCTCCTTCAGCTAATACCGCCTTCGCTTTATAACCAATAACAACACTGTCCACGGTTTTCGCATCAACATCTTCACCAAAGATGACATTACTTCCCGATACATCACGTTGCATTCCCTCTGTTGAACCACTCCGTAAGATATTAGACACATTAATAATATCTGTATTTTCATCATCCTGTGCAAGCTGTTGGTTTAAAGAGCTATCAACCACAAATGACCGTAGACTGACGAGAGACTTTTTATATTGCCCTCCTGCATCTAGGGTTCTTGCCAATACATTTTTGCTATCCGCCATCAAAACATTCACGACAGGACTATAATCACTTACATCAGAGAGGGTTTTAGTTAAAAAATTTGCATAGTCATTGGCAGCATTAATCTTTTCTAATCCCACTTGATTGAGTACTGTTAAATAATTGTCTTTTGAAACAGAAGAAGCATTCAAACCAGCAACAGAGATAATGCTTTGCGGATAAGAGACACCAGCACTGTTAACACCTTCGAGAAAGGTGTTTCTAAAATCAGGATTTGCTGAAAAAACAGGTGTAACATTCGATAAAAATGTAGCCGCTGTAGCCAATGAAAGAACTTTAACAAAAGAAAAACGAGAAAATTTTAAATCGCTCCCTGCTAATTTTGTATATAATTTTTTCATAATGAACTCCCCAATGAAAAAATAACTATAACCACAAAAAAAACACATTTAAACGCTATAAAGTTCTTTGAAATTGGTTTTTCTAAATATATTCAAAAGCCTAAGGACTGATTGAAAAGATAGAGAAGTTTATAGTTAACGCGCTTTTTTCTCTTACCTTTCCTAAAAAGGTAAGTTTTTTGGTGGTTGTTTTTTTTAATCTTTAAACCTGTTGGTTGTTTTTTGCAAGGGGTAGAATTGGCTTAGTATATTGTTTTTATAACTTCCTCCAGTAAAATTGAAATACGTTTAAATATATATATTTGTCTTACTAGAAATTTTTTTAATAGATTTTTAGAGAGTGAAAGATTTTTTATATTTAAAAGTTAACGCAGAAAATAATGAACTTATAATTTATGAAAAGACTTATTATCTTATTTTGAAATAAGAAGTTCGTTTTGTTGAAAGTGTGCGGTTTTTCTATTTTTTAAACCTGTATTTATTATTATAGCGCTTATCAATTTGTGTATATGTATTTTTACATACGTAACAACAATTCACCCCTGCCTCATGAGATAGGGGTGAAAGGGAATTTTTATGTATTTTGTTTATTATCAATTCAATGTCATATTGAATCCCGCACCTACACCCCAGTGACCTCCAGAAGTTGTTGCGGATATGTTAGAGCGGTATTTTCCATTTTCTGAGGTGTAACCTGCACCAAAGGCAAATGCAGACTGACTGCGCCATAAACCAGTACCAAATCCAACACTTAATTTTCCAGGTGTATCATTGTAGCGTAAGTTAGACACCGCAAGACCAATAGCCGCTGCTTGTCTTGCCTCTTTTTTCACACTCTCAATACTATAGTTTAAAACATCAAACTTCATATCTGTATATTGCTTAGCCCGATCAACAGCATCATCAATCGCATCAATCACAATATTATTAACCCGTTGATCTGTATACTGCTTGGATTCATCAAGAATAATCTTCATCTGTTCTTTAGTATAATCATGAAGTTGACCACCATTTACAGCCTCTTTCGAACCTTTTTCAATTTTACCATCAGCGACATTATCAATCAGAACAGGTTCACTGGCATCCCCCCCCGCTAATGTGATTTTATTGGTTTTTTTGCCGTTTTCATCTCTATCATAACGAACAGCGTCCTCTTCAATGCCGTCAACTCTATTATTGATGTTATCAACTTTGGCATCAATATTGAGAACTGTATCACCAATATCAGCAATCGTATTGGAAATGGTATCAACTCTGTTGGTAAGATGCTTCACATCTTTTTCGACACCAGTGACCCGTTCATTGGTTTCCCAAAGTTGCCCACCATTGACGGCATCTTTCGAGCCTTTTTCAACTTTACCATCAGCTACATTGATAATTTTATTCGGCTTTCCATCGCGACCAGCATCATAGGCTTTTTCTTTATCATTCCACTTTAAAGCATCTGAATCGACCTTGTTGATGACATCATCAATACGGTTATTAATATTTGACATATTTTTATTGACGTCACCAAAAGCATCAGCGACATTATGGTGCTCTGTCTCAACAGTCGTACCATCAGCATTGACTTGAACAATCTTAAAAGTAGGATCTGTCCATTTGCCATTCTCATATTTAGCACCGCCACCGAAATAATTCGCAAGTTGGTTATTCATGGAATAAAGTTGGTTGCCCGTAATGGCATCTGTTGAACCTTGAGCAATCTCACCATCTAAAAGATACTTCAATTTGCTGTTTGTTTTCTGCCCATCTTTTTCATGACGTGCAACAAATGCTTCTTCTTCATCATCCCACAGTAAAGCATCTTTAGAGAAATTTTCAATTTTCTGATTAAACTCATTGGATACATTCGTTAAGCGTTGATTCACATCTTGAACATTATTATCAAGACCTGTTAAAGCATCACCAACATTGTAAAAATTAGCCTTCCCTACTTCACCACCTACAATAGCGGATAAAGTATATTTCAGCCCTTCAAAAGCACCGTTAATGAACTTTGCACCACCGCCAAAAAACTTTGCAATATCTGCTGATATTTTATTAATCTGACTACCATTGATTGCATCGTTGGAATTTTCAGAAATGCTACCATCTTTCACGTTACGAAGAGCAACTGGTCCGTTGTTCTTATCGCCGCCCAAAGTTACACTACCATAATTAACACTATTATCGTCATTCTTATCATAGAGAACCGCAGCAGCAGTTACTGTCTCAATATCTTTCGTAATATCCTTTATGCTTTTATCAAGTTGGTCTTTGTTAACAGCTTCATCCCCCTTCTCTGCTGCCTTAACACCAGAAATGGAACGCGCTACACCAGCATATCCCGCAATATTGATCTCAGTACCAGCTGTATCCTTACCTATGGTAATAACATCTGTATTTTTCTCTTGCTTAACAAGACTATTTTTTACCACTTCGGAAATCTTATTATCAATATTTGTGATAGAAGTATTAACACCTGTAAACGCTTCCGTAACATTATGATAGGTCTCCCCCTGAATAAGGAAAGCTGGTTCTATACCGTTCAATACATCTGTACTACCACCAAAATATTTTGATGTATTTTGAGCAACTTTTGATAAATTATCAGTCACAGCAGTAACATTCTTATTCGTAGCAAACAACTGTGAACCATTTACCGCTTCCGTTGATGTTTGAGAAAGTTCTCCATCTTCTACACCGGAAAGTGTACGATCCATACCACTTTTATTTACAATGCTGATTTCAGTACCACCTGTTGCCTTACCGATAGTGATAAGACCTGACCCATTTTCTTGCTTCACAAGACTATTTTTTGTCACATTATTAATCTGATTATAAATATCTGTGATAGAATTATCGACACCTTCAAAAGCATCAGCGACATTATGGTGTTTTTTCTGAGTAATGGTACCATTCGCTTCACGCTGAGAAATTTTGAACGTAGGATCTATCCACTCTCCATTCTCATAGCTCGCACCACCACCAAAATAATTCGCAATCTGATCACCCATCGTATAAAGTTGGGAACCATTTATTGCATCTGTTGAATCTTCTGAAACATCACCATCTAAAAGATACTTCAGCTTGCTATTTGTTTTCTGTCCATCTGTTCCATGACGTGCAACAAATGCTTGATCCTTTTCACTCCACAGTAAAGCATTTTGAGACAATTTATCAAACTCATTGGTTACATGATGTATATTTTTATTCACATTTTTAACATTTGCATCGAGCCCTGTCAAAGCTTCGCCAACGTTGTAAAAGGTCTTCTGTTCTACTTTACCATCTGTAGAAACTCTAGATAAGTTATATTGTGGACCTGAAAAAACTCCGTTATTAAATTCTGTACCACCACCGAAAAATTCTGCAATATCCTTGGATATTTTATTAATCTGGCTACCATTTATCGCGTCTGTTGACTCTTCTGAAATATCACCATTTAAAAGGTGGGTAATCTTACTATCTGTTTTACGTCCATTTTTTTCATGACGTGCAGCAAATGCTTGTTTACCATCATCCCATAATAAGGCATCTTGAGAGAACTTATCAAATTTATTATCTACATATTTTATACGACTATTCACATTTTTGACATTCGCATCAAGCTTTGTTAAAGCATCACCAACATTTTCAGCTATATACTGAGCTACTTCACCATCTGTAGAAACTGTAGATACGTTATATTGTGGACCTACAAAAGCACCATCCTGAAATGCTGCATTCCCACCAAAGAATTTTGCAATATCTCCAGAAATTGTATTAATCTGGCTACCATTTATAGCTTCTTTCGAGGACTTTCCGATGTTACCATCCGCAATACCAGAGATAACTCGATTTTCACTATTAGAATTGGCAACATTGATTTTGGTACCATCTTTTTGCGCACCAATTGTAATGAGCTTCTGCCCTTCATCCCATTTAACAAGACTATTTGCTGTTACATTGTTAATCTGTGTATAAATATCTGTTATAGAATTATCGACATCTTTAAAAGCATCCGTTACATTATGGTGTTCGTTACCCTGAACAGTAAAAGTTGGCTTGAAACCATCAATCACACCTGTACTACCACCAAAATATTTTGATATATTATCAGCATAATTGAAAAGCTGATGACCATTTATTGCTTCTGTTGAATCAGAACTGACTTTTCCAACTGCAACGCCAGAAATAATTCGATCCTTGCCTTCAGAGTTGGCAATATTGATTTCGATACCTTCTTTTTCAGCACCAATGGTAATATTTTTTTTACTTTTACTCCATTTAACAAGACTATTGTCTTCTATCTCAAACTTCATTTTATATAATTGTGAAAGATTAACAGCATCATGCTCATTGCTACCATCTGCGACTCCTGTAATTTTTGTATTGGCGGCATGAATACCACCCTTGGTCATTCTTGGTCCATCTTTGATCATGAAACCGGCATTACTCATTCTGCTATCCCCTGTTTCTACACGACCAACTTTAATATATTCGCTTAAATCAAACTTTACTTCATTGTTATCACCTCTGGTAATTTTTATATTTGTGTTCTCACTCTCATTATTATCATCGTCTTTCTGCTTAACTGCAACAAACTTTACTGTACTTCCTGCCCCAACATCTGTAGCATTATCACCATCAACAGAAAGCTTCCAGCCTGTTTTAATTCCTGCTGTAAAATCTTGTAATTGTTTATAATTTACTGCATCAGTATCATCAGTACCAGCTTTCACTTTTGTAATCTTTTTGCCACCAGCATCAATACCATTGGCTGTTATGCTTGGACCACCATCAACAAACTTAAAGCCATCGTTGCTCATAATGCTGTTGCCTGTCGTGACACTCGTGAGCTTAAGAGTATCATTCAAAGAAAATGTGACTTTATTACTGTCTTTTGCAATTTTTATATTTTTGCTTCCGTCCTCACCCGCATCCGCAACAAGATCTACTGTACTCCCAGCTTTAACATCTGTAGCATTGTTACCATCAACAGAAAGTTTCCAACCTGTTGCCATCCCTGCTGTAAAGTCTTTCAACTGTTTATAATTTACAGCATCCGTATCTTCTTTCCCTGCCGCTACTCCTTTAATCGTTTTATCACCAGCATGAATACCATTAACAGTTATGCTCGGCCCATTACCATCAGTAAACCCAAAGCCAGCAGCATCCATAATGCTGTCTCCTGCTGTGACAGTCATTACCTGAATATCATCAGCTAGATCAAACGTGACAGTGCGATCACTATCTTTTTCGATCTTGATATTTTTTGTACCGTTATTGTCAGCTGACTGAAAATTTACTGTACCATTTGGACCAATAGCCGTAGCATTTCCACCGTTAACAGCAAGCTGCCAACTCGTTTTGGTTGCATCTTGTACAGCTTTCAGCTGTTTATAATTTACAGCATCAGTATCTTTTTCCCCATCTGCTACGTTTGTGATCTTTTGCTTGGCTGCATCAATACCATCAATAGTCATGCTTGGACCATTATTACCATTAATAAAAAAGCCATCTACAGTCATGCGTGAACCGTTTCCACCGTTAACAAAAAAGCCATCATCACTCATCGTGCTTTGGCCTGTGGAGACTTTTGTCAATTTAAGATGATCATTTAAAGTAAATTCAATTTTATGCTTATTCTCTGTCGTGTTTTTTGCAATCTTTAAGTTGTCTTTTCCCGCTTCTTTTTCACTTTTCACTGAAAAATCTACGACATTGCCTGAATTCACGTCTATAGGATTTGTATCGTTCGCAGAAAGTTTCCAAGCTCCTCCTCCTGCTATGACATCTCTCATAGCTTTCAACTGGGCAACATTCACTGCATCAGTGTCATTACTCCCTGCTGCAACATTTGTAATCTGTCGCGTTAAATTCTGGTTAGTATTACCAACACTAAAATCACCTGCAGTGCTTTTCCATGCAAGATCACTCTTTGTTGTTGTAGTATTTGTTACAGGATCATAACCAAAAACACCACTCTCAACACGAGAGACAGATCCTCCCCCCACAGCAACACCATCTATAACACGTACTTGTGCGTTTATACCAATTGCAACTGAATGAGCCGTCTCAGCATAAGTATGGGAACCTATGGCAATCGAATTTTTA
Source organism: Bartonella sp. AP30XZML (assembly GCF_042195945.1). Classification (NCBI taxonomy): domain Bacteria; kingdom Pseudomonadati; phylum Pseudomonadota; class Alphaproteobacteria; order Hyphomicrobiales; family Bartonellaceae; genus Bartonella; species Bartonella sp. AP30XZML. The sequence goes on from NZ_JBHIPJ010000118.1 coordinate 7,669, forward strand.
CCTTTAGCTATTACTTTTCTTTCCTCCCCGTTGTCTGCAGGTTCCCCACCACCTATTGCAATAGAACCAAGAGCTTGAGCTTCAGCCTTCGTGCCTATAGCAACCGCGTACTCGTCAGTTGCTTTGGTCTTTAATCCTAATGCAATACTATCGTAACCAGATGCAGATGCCACCTTACCAATAGCAACACTATTTATACCGCTCGCTGTTGCATCTGAACCAACCGCAATCGCATCATCCAACGTAGCTTGGGAACGCACACCTATAGAAATGCTATTTTTACCAGAAGCGGTTGCGAGACCACCAAAAGAAACAGCAGATTCGCCCGATGCTTCTGAGCCTACACCCATAGCAACACTTGCTATACCACTTGCAAGTGCGGAAACACCAAAAGCTTGTGCACCCCCTGCCTTTGCTGTCGCACCTGCACCAAATACGGTTGAATAATTACCCGTCGCTGCAGATCCACAACCCGTTGCAAAAGAATAAACACCATAAGCCTCAGGCATAGCATTTGCAGAACCACCGTACAGCGCTCCCATATAGCCACTCACCGGCTGACCACGACTGTTAATCGTCACACCATCACCAGCCCAAGTAACCTTTTCAGTCGTAGCACCATAGGGATGACGTCCAGAAAACTCCTGATCATTAATAAATCTATTATATTGTTCCTTTGCAGTTATTCGATTACCATCAGGAATTGCCTGCTGTTGTTTGCCACCACGACCGATAACATTGTCTGCACCACAGAAATCATCATCACCAGCAAAAACAACACTCCCATGACTACCGTATGGATACAAGACACCACCACCATTTGTGCTTCTAACTGTCTCTCCTGTTATTGAGAGATTCGCAGCAAAAACGGGAGAAACACTCGATAAGAGTGTCGCCATTACCGTACTAAGAGAGACAACTTTAATTAAATTTGGTGTGGAATATTTTTTTTTCATAAGAACCTCCTCCAACAGAGTTCAACATCATTACAACGCGCAGAAACACTCATGACAAAACCCTTAGTTTGCGCACTTCAAAAACCAATAAATCAAGGCAAAACCCTCCCCCCCCTTCGATACCGCTATTTTTTACGGCATCGTCCTACAATCTTTGCAACAACATCGAATCTAGAAAAGTCCCCAACCCTTTTAGCTAGAGGGATTCAAGCTAAAAAATAAATAAAAACACAAGACTTTGAAAATATACCGTTATCTCCATTCAAAAATACTGCGATTTATCTCTTAACAAAAATAGTTTCACTAAAGAGCAATTCTACTTTTCAAATAAAGCGCATCAGAAGAATGGCAAGAGTGTAAAAATAATTTTTTATAAATTTGTAAAAATACTTCTCAATAAATTAGCTGTTCTTATAAGCACAAATTTATGATTTTTTTAACTTATTGCACAATGTAATAGATAATGATTATCATCATAATCTCACTTTTTGTTGCGAGGTAAACTGTTTCAATATATTATATATCTTTTTGAAAGAAATCTGTCTTAAATATAATGATGCACGATCTGTAAAAAGTTTTAACGTGCTCATCTTATCATCTTCATAAAAAGACAAAAGCGCGCCTAATAGTCTTTCGTTCTTCTCTCTTATATATCTGTTACCCTTCTATAGGAACAAAACATCGTCATTGTATTTTCACTGTTGTATAAATTTTTTAATATCACAAACCGAAAAGAAGCTGTTTTCTAAACTCTTTCCTCTCACAGAACCCACTGTATTTTCACTGTTGTCCGTATCTTTTCTTCAACCAACAAATATTTCAGGAATGGCACTATATTAGCTTCTTTTTGAAGAAATTTTGTTTGTATCACTACTCGTCATTCTTTTTATGAACCATTTTATCTTTAATCAGAGAAATATATTGATTTATAATGATAGTTTCTCGTTTTTCAGATCGAATAAGAGACTCGAAGATCGTGAGATTTTCACATTCCAAACTTGGTTATACAGCAGAAAATCAAAAAAGTTTTATTTTTTTAAAGGCTGTTCATTCGTATCTTATGAAATTTTAGATATGCTTTTCAGTTTCGATTTTACGCTTTAAATGTAATTTTAAAAGTGGCAAAGTGGCTTCGACTTCTTCTATATCATTGAGGTTTTGAATAAGCTCTTGCAATCTTCCATAAAGCTCTGCTGCTAATTCCGCAACATCTTCAGGAGAAAGTGTTATTTTTGCATCATGATAGGTCGTATAAACTAAATGTCCCAGCTTTTTCATCAGCCCAGTAGGAATCGCCTGCGGTTTAAAACCAGCGGCTTTCGCCTTTGCCACATCTGAAAACATCTCACCATTTCCCGTTACTAGCCAATCTAATGAAACACCACAAATTTCTTGATATTTGGAGAGCGCAGAGGCTGTAGGCTCACTTATACCAGTTTCATAAGTTCCTACAGAGCCAGCAGTGATACCAAGATGCTCAGCAAACTGCTTACGCTCTGTAAAACCAAGAGCGTGACGCACTTCACGAAAACGTTTTGCCAACTCAGTTTTAGGTTTTGCTTCCGGACGAGCCAAAAAAAACACTCCAAAATCAATATAATTGTTGACTAAATAATTATATTGATTTACATCTATTGTTACTGCCCCTTAAGAAGAGCAGTTATCACATACATAACCCCACAAAAACGGATGTTACAGCATCCATTCAAGCAGGAGCGAAAATTATGACAATTACAAAAAATGCAATCGCCGTGGTATTTTTCTGAGCTGCGCCCCTGTAATATAACCTTGGAAAAACTCAAGCCTATCAGAGGCTATTTTCCAGAGTCAAAAACATTTGGACACAGGCCAATGAAAAAACTAAATGCGCCACTGCCAACTCTATCAGTTTGCATGCCAAGCCAATTCTTGCCAACTGCTTTCTCAAAAGTTGCAGTCATATTCTTTCAAAAGCAAAAAGCCTAATACGATTCTCTTCATTTCATGCTGTGTAATATACCACTGAAATCTTATTACAAAAATATGCTAATGCATTTCCCATAGGTTTTTATAAGGTAAAAAGTTTATCAATGTCTAAAAATCAATATAAAATAGGCAAAATAATTGGTATTCTACAAAAAATGAGATTATCACTCGTTATTAAAAAGTTAGACGTTTACAAACCCTGTTTGCTTATTTTATATATTAATGGCACTGATTTAGCTGTAACTGGCAATAGAGATTTCAGGGTGTTTGGTTTATCGTCAGAATACTCTTCCTCTACGCATATTAAAAGCCTTTTGGCAATGTATTTTAAATGCTATAAATTCTATAGTAAACACATTGCCATCCATATTTACAATTGGGCGCTTCAAAATCTTGGAGTAATAAAATCTTTAATAGGCTTTGATTTAAAAGCGCGTATTTTGCAGAAAATTGACAAAACCATGAGGTTCGTATACATGGCAATTTTAAGTGATGATAGTGGAGTGATACTTAAAAAAGCTGCATGGAAACCCGCAACGTTGAGGAATTAAGCATGACCTCTTTATGCGATAAAGAATTATCTGATACACTGGTTGGTCTTTATGACGACTATCAACGCGGTTTCGACATTGGAGAAGAGCTTAAACTGTGCGTGGATTTGGCGTTATCTCTTGAATTGGAACTCAGTATTCACCGTTTAAGTGAAACAGATGCTGTTTTAAAAAAAGAGATTGTGCAAACCTTGCATCGTCGTAGAAATACTCATTCCAATGAAGATGAAATTGATACAATTTTTCATATGGATTTTGAAAAATAAAAATAATACAATACTCTCCCCATATGATACGATATTACCTCATTGCTTTACTTTCTACTACGCTTAGACAAAAAACTTTCAAGAAGATTTAAAGTGTTACGTTTTCGTCTTCTTAACAGCAGTGAGGTGAATTAAAGAAACGCATCAATTCTTTTAGATCATTATCAAAAAGTAAAGGGTATTCTCTAGCATACATCAATTTATGCTTTATTCATTAAGCACCAACTTTTCATTTTCTCAACTCTCCTTTAAAAGCAAAATATGAAATGTGCTGCAGCGTAGATATTTATAAAATAGCGTATATTGACCACACTTAAATGTAATTTATTGTTTTTCATGTTTATAAAACAGCACTATGAGTATTCCAACAAACGCAACAATGCTTTGAAAAAAATATATCGATTGAGGTGATATGTTACTGTTATCGCTTGCCATAGTGAGGTAGACTCCGAGGATCAAGCATCCAGAGATACCATTAAAACTTGCCTGCAATCTTCCTTGGTATTCAGGATCACAAGAGAGTTGTGATAAAGAAATCGAAAGAGCCCAACTCGAAAGTCCAAATCCAATCATAAAGTAAACAGGAAAAACAACAAAATTGTGTGTATTAACAGATAGAATAGCAAGGCCAATAGCCATAAAAGCTAATAAAATGGCTAATGTTTTCCTTATGGATAAAACTTTACAAAGAAGTGGTGAAAAAAACGCACCTGTCAATACACCCATAGAATAAAGCACCTCAAATATTGCAAAGGTCCTGTTATCCGCATGTAAAACCTCTTGTATATAAGGAACGAGAATAACAGGAATGGTCATCAAAAGAGTCATAATAATCATCTGGCTTATATAAGGTATAACAAGAGCTGGATTCTGTTTAAAATAATGAAGGGATGCTGTATAATTTTCCCACCAATTTTGCTGGTTTTGTTTTTTAGATCTTCGGTTTTTAGGTACCTTCATTGCAAAATTAAATAAACCAGCAATGATAAAGAATATACCACCTATTAGAAGAGTTCCTTTTGTTCCTGCATAGGACAGTATAAATCCACTTAAGCCCATACCTACGATAGTGCCAAATTCATAAACCATATCGATGGTCGCATTTGCATTGATGAGCTGTTCCTTCAGCACAATACTTTGAATTAAAGAAATAGCTGATGGCATATAAAAAGGGATAAAAATACCCAAAAGAGCAGATAAGACCATCAATTCAATTTCTATACCAAAATGCCAAAGCATTACCCAGCTTACAATTACCAAACCTCTCGCAAGATTTGAAATAATAATCTGCGTTTTACGATTATATTTATCTGCCAATATGCCAAAAATAGGCGCAAAAATAATGCTAGGCGTCCAAAGAAAAAGCATCATCAACGCTACACCACGGATTGAGCCCGTCTGATTGTAAGCGAGCCATGACAATGTAATATAATTTAGTCCACTTCCAAATGTAGCAAATAAGCCGCTCAAAGTAAAATAGAGAAAAGTTCTATTTTCAAATAAAGCAATGCGTTCCTTCAAATTTGAAGTGAACATAAATTATCCTCTAAAATGAATACCAGTCGATATGCATAATACATCCTGTTTAAAAACAGGCATTCTTACAATTTTCATTTTAGATCATTAAATTTAAGAAAGCAAAATTTCTTTTTTGAGGCTTTTACAATCTTTGTGCTGTTGTATGATTAATTCTTCTATGAAAACAGAACATTTATGGACAAAAACAAATTTAATATTTTATGTGCGTTTTATTCAGAAGCTACACCTTTATACATATGTGAAACAATTTTACGGTATGGAAGCTTCACTCACATTTTATTGTCCTTATTATTCCGTGCACTAAAATATGTTCGAGTATATTCCTCCATGTCGTTCTTCTATCACCACACTTCGTCTCTAAAAGAATAAACATACTATTATCCTCACAATAAATATTGCTAACTTTTCTACTCCCCTTCTCTAAATCTTTTAAAATAAGCCCATTACAGTTAGTTTTCCAATTAAAATATATAACGTAATATCTTCCTGAGCAGTTAAATTATTGCAATCATATCTCTAAAGTTTCAGATTTAGAGTACAAATACATAAAGGAGGATTTATCGTGGATAACTTGATTAATAAATGATTTTATTCATAATCAAAACAAACCTTATTTATATGATGTCGTATTTGATGATGAATTAAAGAAATAGGAGCAGTTCCATCAATTGTTATAAACTGCTCATCTATTTCCGATAGCACTTTGTAAACTTTTTCAATAAAAGAGAGTTTTTCTTCGTATTTTAAGTTTAAACCATCCCTTTTCTGCAACCGTTCCAGTATAGTAATGGGCGGATCAGCTCTATCTTTTCTCAAACCACTGCCCTCGCTATAAGCATTTGATATCCGATCCCGTCAAAAAGCAGCAGAGCAATTCTTGGAAAACATCGCTGAGATATTGAAATATGCCTTGCAAAAGCGTTTAAATCAAATGTTTCACTATATTTTTCGGTATATTCATAAACTGAAATTAAGAATATTATAATAAGACCTCAAACAACGACGACGCCCAAATCAGCCGTAATAAAGCCTCCTAAAACTGAACCAATAATACCTCTCTATCAGACAGACTACCATGTAAAGGTTTTAATACAATACCTTAGCGCTAATGCCATAAATGTTTCTGATAGATAACGAAGTTTATTGTCACAACAACATCTAACAACGGTCAATAGAAAAACCTAAACCTTGAGTATAAATAAAATCAACTTGAAAGCGCAAAATATATCTCTAGGACATAGTTATATTCGTTATCTGGCTTTCCCCTTATTGGCAAGCCTCCGCAACAGACGCAGTAAAAATACCAGCCTCTATCGCTATTCATTCTCCTGAATAATAAGCTATCACTACCATAAACATCAGCGTTCAAATTTTTCCTACCGAAAAAACTTGACATGCCCAGTAATATGTGTGTATTCATTATTTGTAAACATGATGTGTGCTGATTTATAATACTGCGTGTTTTTAAGAGATTCCGAAATGGGGGGGATAATGTGCACAAGAAACTGATGTTTCGGTTTTATGGGCTTGTTGTCTTGCTATATCTTTCTGATATGGTTTTATTTTTAAGTAATCTGTGGAATGCTTATCGCATAACATCCTCATCGGTTTTCCTAGGCGTAACCATGGCTTTGGGCACCATTATGCCCTATCTTTTGAAAAAAAGCGGTCTTGTGCGCATTAAAGCCTCATTGCGGTTGGTCGATTTATACAAAAGGCGAATCATTATCTATAGCCTTCTTTTATTGATTGCACTTTTCCATTACGCTGATTCCCCCTTTGGTTTTATCGCTGTCTCTATCTCTATCGGCTATCTCTCTTTGATTACCTTAAGCACACTCGAGACTTATAATACTAAACTAGCACTTAGTGGTTATATTAGCGCCCAAAAGGCTTCCCGCATTATGCAAACAGTGGTGCAAATTGGCGCCTTTTTGGGAGCAGCATTGAGTGGTTATCTCTTAGAAGCGACCAGCCCTCGAGGGGCAGCGGCTGAAATTGGCTATAATGGTTTGATTGTGACACTTTGTTTGTTTGACATCATTATAAGCCTTATAGCCGGATATATTATCTTTTGCGATGAATACAATGCTACAGATACCACAGCACCTGCAACCGATAAGAAGACAGCACCTATACCGCAAGCGGATGGACTCTCCCGTGAGCTTAAACTTTTATGCGTCTGCATAGGGCTTATTGGCTTTCATATTTGCGCTTATAATACGCTGGCAACCATTCTTTTTCAGAGTGTGAAAAATTTTGGCTCTGAATATTATGGACTTTGCAGTGCGGTTGCGGGCATGGGCGCTTTTTTGGCTGCTTTTATCAAAATCCCTCGCTTTGAATTTATTCTCCCAGCCCTTATGTTGAGCGTGGCTGATCTTATTTTTAGCACCACACAATCGCCCTATTTGGCTGTGGTCTTTTGCTTTTTTATTGGCTTTTCAATGAATACCATGCGAATTAATGCCCGCAAACATACGATTGAAGCGACTAAAACAGAGGCTCAAGCAGAGCTGGTGGGAAGCTATAGCGGTATGCTTTATACTCTCTCCCAATCGGCAGGTTATGTTATCCTTGGTCTTCTTACAAGCTCTGCCCTTATGGGTCCTCAAGCAGCTGTTTATCTTCTCCCCCTTATAGGGCTAATAATCTTTATTTATATTCTTTTCCTTTTATTGCAGCGGAACAAAGTATGAAAAAACCTATTCTTATTGTCGACCCTTTCTCCACGGGTGCCCTCTATGCCCCTGCTTTGCAAAAATTAGGCTATGCTTGCTATGGTGTTGTCTCTCAACAAGCTCCTTTTTCACACTATATGCTTTCTTATCAGGGAGAGGGCATGGCAGAAGCGAAGCTTCATAGTGTAGATGAGATAAAGAAACGCTTTCCTATCGGCGCGATAGAGGCCGTGGTCGCAGGCGCCGAAGGGGTATTTATTGTGCAGATCAATTGGCGGCTTATTATGGTTGTCTTGGGAATAACCCCTTGACTACCGATTGGCGACGGAAAAAAGCAGCGATGCAAAAACGCCTTTGTGAAAATGATTTATCTTACATCCGATCAAAGATTCTTACAAAAAACGATTGTACTCTCGATGATTTTGAAAGCCACAGCGGCTATGTGGTAAAGCCGAATGATTCTGGTGGAAGCGATGGTGTTTTGTTTTTCTCCAGCCGTGAGAAAGTGGCGGCATGGTCCTCTAGAATCGACTGGACACAAAAAAATATTTTTGGCGCACCTAACGATGCTTATTTGCTCCAAGAAAGATTGGAGGGAGAGGAATACATCGTCGACGCCGTTGTAAATGGAGAGGCTATAAAGATATGTAGTTTGTCACGATATAAAAAAGGTATTCATAATGGAAGTACTTTTGTTTATGAAACGCTTGATGTGCTTGATGCTCAAGATCCCTCTTAGCCCCTCTTATCTCTTATGCAAAACAATGCATTCGCGCACTGGGGATTGAATATGGACCTGCGCATATGGAAATCATGCAAACAGCTCGTGGTCCAGTAATGATCGAAGTAGGAGCCCGTCTCCACGGAGGAATTGCACCCACCTTGTTCGCGCATTGCTATGAAGATGATTTACTTGAAAGCTCCGTTAACCTTATTGCAGGCGTGTTTTCGCAAACCCCAAGTCGCTTTAAGAAAAAATGGCGTATTATCTTCCTTATCAACGAGATCGACGGTCATATTATAAAAGATGTTAACGTATGGCGGCAAAAGCTTCATTCTTGGGAAAATGTGGTTCATTTTACGCTCTTTTTTAAAGAAAACGAGCCCCTCCCCCTAACCATCGATTTAAATACCTGCCCTGCCATTATAGCAATTTGGGGACACAGTGATGATGAATTATCAGCTTTGGAGAGGGTCATTCGTAGCAATTTCTTATAAAATACAACAATTGGGAGGAAAACATGGATTCAGCAGCGCAAATAATTGAAAATATAGACAAATATGAAAAATGGAAGCAGGTCGTTTTTAAAGAATTCGATGCAACCATGAATAACACAATTAGACCTTTTCCCTGCCTATTCGGTGTAAATGGATACTCAAAAAATATGCTTAGATTTGGGTTCTACAATAAGTTGACCGCAAAAAATATGATGGAAGACCTGATAACTTATTGCGATAACTATAAAAGTTTTGGAAAGAACACATCTTTTGTTGCATTCGAGAAGCCTGCCCCCGTACAAAGTATCGAAGTTTATAGAGAAAAATTCTTGTCTATACTTAAAGATTTGCGAACTCTTGATGACCAAGAATGGCCTAAGCATATACCAAAAAATATGGACAATCCTTTATGGGAGTTCTGCTTTCATGGCGAGCCTATGTTTATAGTTTGCAATACCCCATCCCATATAAACAGAATAAGTAGGAGAAGTTCTACATTTATGTTAACTTTCCAGCCTAGGTGGGTTTTTTCTGATCTGCTCGATACAGAACAAAAAGCAAAAAATGCATTCTCCGCTGTAACAAAAAGACTTGAACCTTTTGATATTATAACAAAATCTCCTTTTTTAGGAAAATATGGCGAACCCCAAAATAGAGAATGGACGCAATACTTCCTGCAAGATAATAATATTGAATCCCCACCTTGCCCATATCATATAATGGAGCACGATAATGACTAAATTTTCTAAAATTAAATTAAATAAAAATATCTATGATATATTCAAAATGATGCTTCCAGAGCAAGGATCAATAGAGATACAAAGAGATTTTCCCAAAAAAAATACACGATTGGCATATTCACCAGGTCGATGAAACTCTCTTAATTATAGAGGGAGAGTTAGATTTTTTCTATAGCGAAAAACATATAACCTGTACACCAGGAGATATTATACATCTACCTGCCAATACAAGGCACAAATCAATTGCGGCAGATGTAGGATGCATATATGCAATTGCTACAGAAAATCTCACTATTGGAGATATTAGAAATGGGTAACCGCACGCTCTTTAATGGATTCTTTCTCATACAGGATTTTATTCTTTTACTCCTGCTTCCCATAATGCGCCCATAGATTCTGCGGAAAATAAGGCTATGAAGTTTACGTCCTCTACCCAAACCAACGTAGAAACTTTTCAGAAACGACATTTTACAGTACAAAATAGAACGTTATTCTTTAGGAATAAAAAATGGATCAAGCTTAACGGATTAAACAAAAAGGAAATAATTTTGTTTACAGCTTTATTGTCGAGCATTCACGAATGGATTCTGGTATTATCTCTATCTGAAACTCCCTACAAGCATGAAGCAGAAAAGTTATCAAGCATATTTAGTATACCTAATGAAAACTGCTATTACCATGCGTGATGGCTCTAAAATGTAGATGGATTTGAATTTTTAAATAATTTTTAACTATTACATCACTTTATTTTCATACTTTTTAAATAATATTCAATAACTTAAGTAAAATAAATATTTTTATTTTGGGTTTTGTTGTGTTGTTAATCTAAAGCATGTGAAGAGAATATATTAAAGAATTAAAATATTTATATATCGAAATTGAAGATGTCCTATTTTACCCAAAAAAGAACTATTATGACATAAGTGAATTTAGCTATTAATCTTTTGTTGCCAACAAGTGGAAAAATGATGCTGAATGTAGAAAAAATTGCATAAGAACCTTTAACAAAAATGATTAAAATTTAGATAGAATTACAAGGTATAAAATAGAATTTATTCCATCAGCGCTGCAATTTTTTCTGGTTAATTTATTCTACCAATATCATTAAAGCTTTCTTCTAATGACATCGTCTATCATTGGAGGGAGATATATGATTGTTTTTCGAATTGTGACAGCACACAAATTTCGTGATTTATTTTGTCCATTAAAAGATGTTTGTTAGTTGAGTAAGTTAAAAAAATACATAGAATTCCGTATAATGAAGTGTGTATGTATAAAACTTCTCAGGATGATCGTATTAATAGCAATGTTAAAGGGGGGCTTTTTTTGGAAAAATTGTAAAGAAATTATGAGTATCTCTAGGAGAAAAAACTCTGATTTTTAAAACAGAGAGAAACATTGATTATAACAGCTTATTAAGCTAAACGCAGAATATTTATCCTAATAATTGATGGTTAATTGTAACGGGATAGTTTTTTGATAATCATAAAGAAAAAGGTATAGAGCGTGTTTCTTTTAGTTAAGAAAGAGTGTTGCTCATTTTTTTTCTAAAAGTAAGCAACTTCAAAGCTAATTTTTTGTTCTTATAGTGGTGAGAAAATAATTGTCGAAGTCAGTGAAGGGAAGCTTCCAATAGATTGTTACAAAGTTTAATAAAAGTTGGAATACTTAAAAATTCTTTAGTTTCTATTATGATTTAAGAATACCAGGTCAGGATACGGAGAATTCAAGAGCTCAAAACTTTGTGATAATATTGGTTTAGAATTACATCTTGTTCATTCAGACGAGATGAGCCAATTATTATATGTCATAGAGACATATGGGTGGAAAATTTAAAAAAAGCTTATCCAGAATCTGACTTAAAGGTTATTGGAACTTTAGTAGTAAGATTGGCTTGGTCTCATGTTTCTCAAAAATTAGTAACCAATCTTGTTGTGACTAGACTAAATTTGGAAGATCTGCTCACTGAGCGTTTTTATAATATTATGAAATGATAAAAATATTAATATTTCTTCTTGTCCGGGACATGAAGCCGGTGCTATTTGTATTTATTATCCGTTGCACCATTGTCCGAAATATATTTTAAGTGGTTGTCATTTGAAATATGCCTTGGAAAATTATTTGGCAAGAGAGCGTACTTATATGTATTGGAAAGTAATTTCCTATTATTTGTCTCAATCTATGGGTACAACGTTGTCAAGTATAGAATTCATGCTGACAGATGACTTGCGAAAAATAAGTGTCTATAACGCATTTAGACTAAAATTTTACGAAAAACTAGAATTTAGTCCCGAAACATATTCGACAATGGAGAAAATCATAAAATGGCTTGAATCTCTGTTTAAAAGGGAGGAGGTTATTGCGTAATTCTGTTTTTCTTATGATTGTGATTGGTTGTTTGACGAGTTTTTGTGCTAGTGGTGTATTATCTATTGGCCTTTCTTTGTTACAATTCCAAGATACAACGGGAGAAACTTCTGCTACTTTAAATGTCGTTAATTTAATCGCAATTGGAATTGCTGGCTTATGTTTGGGAAACATGTTGGCGCACTATCAAGGCTTTATAATTGGGTTTTATAGTCAAATTATTTGCGCTTGTTTATTGTCTTTCTTATTATTTATGAACAATCCGGTGCTTATTTTATTTGTATTTTTTTTACTTGCTCTCTTGATGGGGGTTGATAACCCAAATAACAATAGTGCCTTGAATCAGCTGGTTCCAGCTCCCAAACAAAAAGCTGGAGTTTTTGCATTTTACACTAGTTGCTGTCAGTTTTTTGTTATTATATCCCCATTGCTTATATATTTTATAATTGCGCATTTGGGGCACAAAATAGCTATAGCCTTTATTGTATTTATCTATCTTTTGAATGCCTGCTTATGGTTTCGTATAAAGTCTATACAACAACTAAACAGAGCAAAAGAGCTATTAAAAAAGCCATCTCAAAAAGCTTATGGAGTTGGGTTCAGGTGCCTTTGGCGGATTTCTGCGTTGCGTTTTTTAACGATTAATCGTATTTTGAATAATTCTCTCTATACGGGGCCTATTGTTTTATTGCCACTTGTTCTTGCTTCTATAACATCAGATAATATAAAATTTACAGCTATTCAAAATTCTATTTTTGCTTTGTTAGCACTGGGTTTTGTGATCAATGGTCTTATCTCATCTTATTATTTACGGAAATTTCCATCTTTAATTCGTTTTTTTGTATGGGGGGCACCGGCTTTTGCCGTGATCGCAATCTCTTTTGTTTTATATTTAAATTTTACTCAATATTCCCTTTATATTATGGGTTTTTTATTAGGTATTGGGCAATTTTATTTTAGGATATCGGGAATAACAATTGGACAAGCTATAACACCTAGTGAAAATTTAGCCGAGGTGATTTTGGCAGGCGATGCCAGTGTACGCATCATAACAGCTTTATTTTCTATTGTGCTTTTATATGCAGGAAATTTTTTTTCATTTTCTATATTATACATCCTATGTGTATTTATAGGCTTTTGCGCCCCTTTATTTATTTTGCACGGACTATCTATTTACATACAAAGCTTAAAGATAAAAGAAAGCGCCACATGAATGATATTCAATTATTACGTCAGCCTTTTTTTGATTATCGTATAGATAAAAATTTTGTACAAATATTCATGACATTAATTTTAAATGAGCACATTGCGTGAGAAAAGCTGAGGTGTTCGTTACCTCTCATGTGGATAAAACGCATTTAGCCCGTTAAGCAACGAAATTGCAAATAGCACTATGATCACCATTAATTCTAAAAGCTCTACCAGAAGTTAGTGATAATGGCAAAAATCCTTTAATGATATTTGAAGAGATCGTTTATGCTAGATCAGGTTATCTAAAGATCGAGAGGAGAGGAGCTTAAAAAGTATAAAATTCATGGAAATTCAACAGCAATTTCTAGGTGTACATAATGATAGGCATAGATCGACGCGAACTGGTCAAATTCAAACAATAAAAAATCCTGCAAATGCTGAGCTTTTTAAACTATGTCATATCAAGCATATGAAAGTTCGTTTTAAATTAATGGCGGAGAGAGAGGGATTCGAACCCTCGATATGGTTTCCCATATACACGCGTTCCAGGCGTGCGCCTTCAACCACTCGGCCACCTCTCCAGAAGTTTGCACTATACCCAGAAAGAAATAACGTGCAAGTCTAAACTATACATTCAAAACCCAAAAAACAAATTCATTTATTAAAGTAAGAGCTTTTATCTGTTGAATAACAAGCACATCCCTTCTTTTTAAGAAAAAACTTTTTTCGTGGATAGGTTTGTAGAATACAATAATGAGAATAAAAAGATTGTCACCAGTTATAAACTTTCATGCTCATTTACGCACTTTCTGCTTCACAAAAAAATACTTCTCTTAAAATTGGCATACAGTCCATAGTTTTACACAACCAAATAATTAAAATCACTTACTTATACGTCATAGGAAGGGATGGTATGTGGGGAAAGAACATTTTAAGAGAGGATAAGTGGCTCTTATGCATTTTCTTAAATAGCACGAATTTTTGCAACATTGAGAGCTGTAAAATAGTGTGATGGTGTCAGTTTTCTCTTTCATAGGATTATATAATAAGCCCTACTCTAAATCCTCTATTCAATTTCACACTTCTATATTTAGTTGATACTAAAGAAAATAAAATTCAGAAAAAAACTTTGCATTTTTAATTTAATATGTATGAATATATTTTATTTTCTGAAATGAAAAAATAGTCTCATTTTGATCAAATACAAAATAATAAAAATGCAAACCTGTTTTCATTTTTACCATATACTTTTAAATTCAGCTTTACAGTTTTCAAAATATCTAAAGTAATCTCAATTATTTAAAAGAAATTACGTATTACTTCATACTTTTGATTATCGCATTCTTTAAGCGTGATATGGTCTCATCACAAAACAGAATACTCTAAAAATACTATTTTCTTTCTCATCCACACGTTTGTAAAAAAACATCTCTTAAAGCTTGCCACATCTACCTCATACGGTATCTATGAATGGTATAAAATCTATTGGATAGCATCATCTTTCCTTAAATAAAAAGTAAAAGCCAAGTACTATCAAGCTATTTGTCGCCTAATGTTAAAATATCTATTGCTATTTGAGAGAATGCATAAAAGGAATTTATTCTTTCTTAGAGTGTTTTTATCCATACATTACTCCTCCTTGTAATGTATAAAAGAGTAATTTTTATTAATTAAATATAGAGAACTTTAAAACGAAAAAACCCTACAATATTCAGGGTTCTCATTATGTAAAACGATAAATTACCATTATAAATTAATATACTGTATTAATGTTTTACAGCACTAAAGATCTGATTAGTCTGCAAAATGAGCTCGTTCTTTCCCCTTAATGTTCTTTATCACCTTATATCCTTGCTTAGAGCACGTACAGCTCGTGCAGTTTCACATTGTAATGCTTTTTGTGCTAAAATTTTCATATCTTCAAAACTATGAGTCTGTAAACACGCCTTTACTGGAGAAATATCGCAAGATATCATAGAAAGCTCATTAATTCCCAATCCAGTCAAAATCATTGCACCAAAAGGATCTCCAGCCATACCACCACATACACTAACCCAACACTTATGTTGTGCAGCTCCCTGAATAGTCTGATAAATCATACGCAAAACTGCTGGATCAAGGCTATCAGCTTCAGACACAAGGTACGGATTTTGCCGATCAACAGCCATTGTATACTGTGTTAGGTCATTGGTTCCAATTGAAAAAAAATCAACATGGGCGCTCAATACATCTGCCATAATGGCCGCTGCTGGAACTTCGATCATAATACCAAGTTTTAATTTTGGTGCATTAATATCGTTGCGGATTTCTTCTGCAATCTTTTTTATAGCGACAATCTCTGAAACAGACATGACCATCGGAAACACAATCCATAGATCTCCACCCTCTTTTGCCGCTCGATATAAAGCACGTAATTGAGGCACAAAAAGATCACGTCGACGTAACAAAAGCCGCGTTCCTCGAACACCTAAAAAAGGATTGTCCTCTTTAGATAAATGTAAATGCGTAACCTGTTTATCTCCACCAATATCAAGTGCACGAATAATTAATGGCTTATCTCCTACAGCTGTAATCATCGCCCGATATATATTAAATTGTAGCTCTTCATCCGGAATATATGGATTCTCTAAAAACAAAAATTCCGTGCGCATGAGTCCAACACCTTCAGCCCCTAAATCAAGCGCAACAGGAACCTGATTTGCGTAGTTGACATTAGCCATGATACGAATTCTTTGACCATCTGTCGTTTGCGCTGGTAATCTACATGCATTTATTTCACTGACACGTTTTTGCGCAACAGTATCAATATGCCTTTGAGCATCTTCAACGTCTTCAAGCGTAGGATCAAGATAAATAAACCCGTTATCGCCATCAATAATAGCCTGAATATCAGACTGAATTGCTAAAATATCATCACCTGTAGCAACAACCATTGGAATACCAAGAGTACGCGCCAAAATAGCTGTATGAGATAATGGACCTCCCCATGCTGTTGCTAATCCTTTTACCCTTGTACAATCAAGTTGTGCTACATCAGAAGGAGAAAGGTCATTTGTAACCAGAATTACACCATGTGGAATATCATTTAAAAAGAACGATCTATAGGATGGATTGATTTCACCTAAAACACGTCGACCAACATCAACTAAATTAACAGCACGTGCTGCTAACAAAGGATTATCTACCTTAAAAAACATATCTGAAAATTGACGAACCGCTCTATCCCAAGACCAAGCGACACCATGACCTTCCGCTATAAAACGACAAGCTTGAGCTATTAAATTTTCATCTTCAAGCAAAACCATTTGCGCAGAAAAAATCGCAGCAGAATCTGCTCCCATACGCACTGTAATATCAGAAATCACAGATGCCATTTTATGTTTTGTTTTTGTAAGAGCATTTTCAAGACATGCTGCACCAGCTGCAAAATCAATTGGCTGATCTATTATGGAAATATCATTTTGCCTTAAAACAAAAATCTTACCAAATGCTAATCCTGAACTCGCTCCAACACCAGAAATGCCTTTTTGCATAGAGCGTGGATACCAACCATGAAAAGCCTTTGTTTGAGATTCCATTGCTCTCATCAGACATTTTTCACTAATACTCACTTTTTTTGCAATAGCAATGGCATCATTGAGAAGTTGTGCTCCTTCTGCAGCATCTGTAGAAAAAATCAGAACATCACCATTTTTTGCTCCTAATTGCAATAAACCAACCAAATTTTTCATTTCAACGGTATATTGACCATGGCGAACTCTGATAGAGTTTTGAGCCTTTTTCGCAAAATCAACCCATAGAGAAGCTGGTCGTGCATGAAGACCACTTGGATAATCTAAAGTCCATTCCTGACACACCGAAAGGTCACCAATAAAAGTTTTTTCTATCTTCATCTCTTGGTCAAACAAAGTTGTAACAATTTGCTGTTTGTCCATAGTTGTTGCAAGTACTTCAAGCTGTTTTTTATCAAATAAAAGAGACGTCAATTTTTTACAAATTTCTCTATAGCGATCTGGACACGCTGCAATGGCAATAACCAAATATGCTTTCTTGCCATCCTGCCACTCAACACCAGCAGGCACCTGTATAACAGCAACAGCATCCTTGATAATTAAATCACGATTTTCAGCCATACCATGAGGAATGGCTATACCATTTCCAAGCCAAGTATTGGTTGTTTCTTCACGTGCAAGCATACTTGCCAGATAACACTTATCAACTGCACCAACCTGCACAAGCAATTCAGCAGCAGCATAAATTGCATCATTTTTATGATCAAAAGCAGCTGAAAGTTGTACAGATCTTATAGACAAGATTTCACCATCAGTAAAATCTACATTCATTGTTTCTGCTTTCTCATATCTCATCATGAATTCAAATTGCCTCACATTTGAACACCAATATCTCTGATACATTCCTTTTCAAAGCTGCATTTCCCAAAATACAAGCTATAAATACCACCACAGCTCTCTTTATATTCTACAGAATATAGCTAAGTGAGGTGCTTAAATACCTCAATATAACCGATAAAACAATTAGATATTATTATCCACCTAAGTGCTTAAAACCATCATAAACAAGTCTGCCTCTTACTCTTTTACTTTACAAAGACAAAACCCCATTTTTTACAGCACCAATCACCTGAAAAACTATGCTTTCAAAATGCTCTCATTATCCTAAGTTATCCAACATAACTTTTCATTATTCTCCCTACAAGAAAGCATCCTTCCTAATCATCCGTAACTTCAGCTAATATTTTAATTGATTCCTCAAAGTTTATTTAACCTATTATCCCTCTTTATAAATTCATTACATAATTACAAATTGCTCCATGCAACTTATCATCTTTATTCCGTGCTACCCATCTCTTATGATATCAAACTCTCGATATATAATATTTATATATTTTAAGCTACACCTTTACTTCAATCAATATCGCAAATACACAATGCCCTCTGTCGCACATTTGCAAAGTACGACATCCCCCCCAAGCACCATCACCAACTACTAAAATCAAGAAAAACTCTACAAATAAGATAAATAAAGTAAAAAATGAAAAGCAATTATTGCCTTAACCCTAGCTCTTATGCTTGTTTATTTTCAACAATACACAATAATAGTGAAATCAGAAAAAATATTCTTGAAGGGCGCTGATTGCACGTTGGTTATTTTTATATCTTTAAACACCGTAATCCTTAAAAATATAATTTCACTCTCGATTTACCGAAAATTCCTTAATGCACGTCACTTTCAAAGTAGTTTTGACTACCTTCTTATGGATTTTTATCCCTATGTCTTTTTAAATGAATATCCCCACCTATCCACACTACCACCTAAAAACAGTATGACAACTCATCAATACCACAATGCCGATAAAAAGACCCATCTTTATCAAAATGATTACATCAATAATGCTCTCATTAAATTTCTCATAATTTTCTGAAAACAAACTGCTTCTCTTATAAGAAATTACTCAACGCTTCTTCATACATAAAAAGAAAGTCTCTCCTCACTGATTATTATACAGAAACTTATCAATAAACTCTATCATAATATCAATATGTTCAGTATTTAAATACTAACATAACAGCGCACAAACTTTTTCCCTCATTGAGAAAAGCCATTTCCCCAATTCTACCTTTTTATCTTCTACATTTATTATAGTACCAACGCAAAAAGGGAAAGATGAGATTCATCTTTCCCTTTGAATACTTATAAAACCACAACTACAATTCAATGAAATCCCGTTGATGGCTAGAGAGTGTTACAGATTACTCTGCTGCCTCCAGCATAGGAATGACTGAAACATAGGAACGATTACCCGCTTTGCGTTGAAAAGAAACCTTTCCATTTGATAATGCAAAAAGCGTATGATCTTTTCCAATACCAACATTGTTACCAGGATGCCAACGTGTACCACGCTGGCGAATAATAATATTTCCGGCAATAACGGTTTCACCACCAAATTTTTTAACGCCTAGACGTTTCGATTCTGAATCACGACCATTACGCGAGGAACCACCAGCTTTTTTATGTGCCATAGACGCTCTCCTTTAATCTTTCTTACTCTTTGATGCTACAGACGCTTTCTTCTGCGGCGCAGTCTTTTTTTCAACCGTTTTTTTAGCCGTCTTCTCAACAGAAGCAGCAGCTTTTGTTTCTTGTGGTGTAGTTTCTTCTTCTTTTATAGGTTTCGCAGCAACTTTTTTAGGTTTTGAACCACCCATTAAAATTTCTAAAACACGAAGCCTCGTAAATTCTTGACGATGGCCACGCGTGCGTTTAGAATTTTGGCGACGGCGCTTCTTAAATGCGATAACCTTGCGCCCACGTGCCTGTTCTAAAATCTCAGCTGTCACCAATGCATCAGCAACGACAGGGGTACCAATAACCGCATTACCTTCTTGCCCAACCATTAATATGTCATTGAATTCAACAACATCACCCGCATTTCCACTAACTTTTTCAACTTTTACCACTTGATTAGCAACAATGCGGTATTGCTTACCACCAGTTTTAATGACTGCGAACATTTTTTATCCTTCCGTTCACTCCAGCTCTTATTTAATTTCTGCCTTGAAATAAGGGAAAATAGGCTGCTTTTTATCAGTCGTAATAGATCCCAAAGAAGGATAAAACCTTCTTCAACACAAATATGCGCAGATTTCCCCACGCTTATATTTTGTATATATGAAGGAATTTCTATTCTCTGTCAATAAAGTCCCATAAAAAAGAAAAAAAGGTTGTACCAAAAACAATTGAAGGTTATCTACCCCTTATACACTCAAATAGTGCCGATTTTTGTTTCACTTTATTATGGAGAGATGGCTGAGTGGTTGAAAGCACCGCACTCGAAATGCGGCATAGGGGCAACTCTATCGGGGGTTCAAATCCCTCTCTCTCCGCCACAGTTTATAAAGCGATATTATTAAAACTGTCTTTAATCGTAGCTTTCCGGTTGTAGCTTGTCAGCAGGTTTTGTACCAATTTATTTTTTTCGAAGGATTTTAAGGGGGGGCTCAAAGGGTCTTCAAAGACCTCTCAAAGGTCTTTATCGTTTTTGCGAATAAATTCTCATTTTTACAATTTTTGCACTTTTTTGATTTTCTGTTACATAAATCTAATCCAGATAATAAGAGAAGGCATAGTAAAATTAAAGAATTATCTCATATTTCTCCTCCTTCTACTTTTGCTTAGTTAGTACAAAACCTACTGTAAAATTATATTATTTTGCACGTCTTGCTTGAATATGTGCTAGCAACCCTAATGTTGAACTATCACGATTATCCGCTTTACTTTCTCCACGAAGAATTGGTAGTAACTCGTTTGCTAATTCTTTACCAAGCTCAACACCCCATTGATCAAATGAATTAATATTCATTAAAATCCCTTCAACAAAAGTACGATGTTCATAAAGCGCAATAAGACGACCGAGTGCAAAAGGTGTTAATAAATCCTGAACCAGCGTAATGCTGGGACGGTTTCCTTTAAAACTTCTATGAATAGCTAAATAACCTGCTTCACGTTCATCAACTCCATTTTTTATCAAGATATGCTGAGCATCTTCAATACTACGCCCCTTCATCAAGGCTTTTGACTGTGCTAAACAGTTTGCTAGCAACATCTCATACATAGAATGTAAATTTTTCTCATGCCCTTTTATAAATAAAATAAATTCTACAGGAATAACATCTGTTCCTTGATGCAGAAGCTGAAAAAAAGCATGTTGACTATTTGTTCCTGAATCCCCCCAAACAATTGGACCACTTGAAAAACTTAATGGTTTTCCATCCAGCGAGACTTGCTTACCATTTGATTCCATATCAAGCTGTTGTAAATAAGCTGGAAAATGTATTAAACGCTGTGCATAAGGAATGATAGAACGTGATGAATAACCACAAATAACACGATGCCAGAATCCTAAAAGAGCAAAACGAATAGGAATATTTTTATGCAAAGGCATTGTTTTAAAATGTTGGTCCATTTGCAATGCACCATTGAGAAATTGGCGGAAATTTCCACCACCTATTGCAAACATAACAACAAGTCCAATGGCTGACCAAATTGAATAACGTCCTCCCACCCAATTCCAAAATTTAAAAACTCTTGTGGAATCTATGCCAAATTCTGCTACTTTATCAAGCGCACTTGAAACAGCAACAAAATGCGTACCAATGGCTTCTTCTCCTAAATGTGAACAAATCCACTGACGTGCAACTTGAGCATTGACCATTGTTTCAGCCGTTGTAAAAGTTTTAGAAGCAATGACAAACAGCGTTGTTGCTGGATTCAAAATAGAGAGAGTATCAGAAATATGGGCACTGTCAGCATTAGAAACAAAATGACACTGTGGACCATCATGATAAGGTTTTAAAGCATATGTGACCATTGCAGGACCAAGATCAGAACCACCAATACCAATATTGACAATATCACTTATTCTCTCGCCACTGTTTCCCTTATAGCTGCCATCACGCACCTTTTCAGAAAATCTTTCCATATCTTCAAGGACGTCTTGAATATCGCGAATAAGATTATGACCATCCAACATGAAAATTTCATCAGCAGGTAAACGTAACGCAATATGAAGAACTGAGCGTTTTTCAGTTGTATTAATAGCCTTACCAGAAAACATTGCGTCACGCCGGCCTAACACATCTGCTGCGACAGCTAAATCATCTAGAAGTTGCAATGTTTTAAATGTCACACCACATTTTGAAAAATCGAAAAGAAGATCATCAAGTCTGAGGGAAAAATGGAAAAAACGCTGTTCATCTTCTACAAAATGCCGACGAATATCATAGACCCCATCCTTTGCGGCATGGTTTCTTAAAGCTTTTAATGTGGCTTCAAAAGCCATTTCATTTCGAATCGAAAAGCTATCTCCCATAAGCTTATCCTATACGGTTATTGATAATGAAATCTATGCCCAAACAATAACAAAGCAGAAAGCATCTCCTTTATTGATCGCTATTTTCACTGCTCACATAAAAATGAAGGAATATACAAAATATAAAGTATAAGATCCGAAAATGATATTTTTACAAGAATAAACTTTCAAATCTTTTCTATCATATACATCATTTAACTTGATTGAGTTCTTTTATTAAGCGTAAATTTTCTTCTGCTTTTGGTCTTATAAAACGCCCTAAAAAAAGATAAACAACCGGTGTAACATAAAGCGTAAAAATAGTTGCTAAACCTAAGCCACCAACGATAACCCAACCTAAAGCTATACGAGCTTCTGCGCCAGCACCTTTGGCCAAAACCAAAGGAATACCTCCTAAAATGGCACAAATCATTGTCATACAAACTGGACGAAGGCGAATGTTTGCTGCTTCTTCTACGGCTTCACGCACGCTTCTTCCCTGATCGCGTAATTGATCTGCAAATTCAACAATGAGAATACCATTTTTTGCCATAACACCAATTAACAAAATTAATCCAATTTGGCTGTAAATATTAAGACTTACACCACTTAATAGCATAGCAATTACAGCACAACCAATCCCTAATGGGACAGTGGCCATGATAATGAATCCTGAAATAAAGCTTTCAAACTGAGCAGCCAAAATCAATAAAATAATCAAAAAGGCAATGCCAAAAACAATCATAAAATTGGAAGATGTTTCATTAAGCGTTTCGGCTTCCCCTAAAGGAACCAAGTAGGTTCCTTTCGATAACAAAGGAGAAGCAATTTTCTGTACAGTTTGGTAAGCTTCCCCTAAAGCAATATCTGGAGCAAGATTTGCGCTTAAAATAACAGCACTCATGCGTTTTTCCCGTTTTAGTTGGGGAGCAATAGCTTTTTCATGTAAACGCGCAATAACCGATAAAGGAACATATCGATTGTCTTTGGTTTTTAAAAAAATATTTTCTAAATCGCTAGGACTCTTCATAGAATTTGTACGCGATATCAATTTAACATCGTAAGAATGATCATCCACGTTAATGGAACCAATCTTTTTACCATCCAACATTGCTTGTAATGTATCGCCCAAATTCGTGATATCAATCCCTAAATCGGAGGCTTTTTTTCGATTGATTTCAATAAAAAATTGCGGTTGTGTTGCATCAACAGTAAGGCGTGGGCGAATAAAACGCGGATCATCTTGTAAAGCACTAACCAGCTTATCAGCAATGGGTTGTAATGTTGCATAATCATTGCCAAGAATTGCAAATTGCAACCCTTGCCCAGTTCCACTCACACCTAGAGAATTTCCCTGCGCAGCAAACACAAAAACTGCGGGAAACTGTTTAACCTTTGCATTAACATCTTTCACGATTTCTTGCTGACTACGTAAACGTTTATTCCAAGATGAAAGCAATAAAATCAAAAAAGCAGTATTGGGTGAACCTCCAATACCCGCGATAGAGTAACTGTTAGCAATCTCCCCTGCATCACGTAATGGCTGTAGACTTGCTTCAATTTGCTCTACCTGCTCGTTCAAATATTGTGTCGAAATACCTTGTGGTCCATTAATGACCAAAAAGATAAGAGCTCTATCTTCTGCTGGCGTTAATTCCTGTTGTAGCTTCGTATAGCCTCCAACACAAAGACCCGCAAAAATAAGTGAAGCAAAAACAACAGCCCAAGGCTTTTCTAAACACTTATGCAAACTGTAAGTATATGCCTTATGAAAAAAAGTACCTAATTTATATAAAAAAGCAAAATGATGGGACTTTTCCTCTTTTTCCTCAATATGTTCTTTGAGAAAACGCGAAGCCAACATTGAACAAAGCGTTAAGGCAACAACTGAAGAAAGCAAAATAGAAATTGCCAAAACAAAACCAAATTCTCTAAAAAGACCTCCAACTTGCCCAGGAAGAAAGGAAATAGGAACAAACACAGCCACTAAAGTCAATGTTGTTGCTAAAACAGCAAAAAATACTTCACGTGTTCCTATCACCGCTGCTGCTCTGGAACCTAATCCCATGTTGCGCCACCGAACAATATTCTCAAGAACAACAATGGCATCATCCACAACAAGCCCTGTTGCTAAAACAAGTCCTAAAAATGTGAGAATATTCAATGAAAACCCTACAAGATAAATAGCTGCAATGGTACCAATCAAAGCGACAGGAAGAGATAAAGCAGGTATCAGCGTTACACGAATGTCTCTGAGAAAAAGAAAAATGACCAAGATAACGCTCAAAATAGCAATAACCAACGCAACTTCAACCTCATGAAGAGCGCTTTTAATAAAAATTGCATCGTCATTAATAACGTCTATATTTACAGAAGAAGGAACAATACTTTTGAGATTATCAACAACGGCTCTCACACCTTCAGAAATATTAAGAGTGTTGGATTGTGCTTTACGCACGATACCTAATCCAATACCTGTCTTTCCATTGATACGAAGAATAACTGTTTCTATATCCGGCGATAAAGTAACATGCGCAACATCACCAAGATGCACATGAGGCTTTAAAACAACTTGTTCAAAAGATTCTGGTGTTGTTAAACGTGCAGTAGCACGTACAACTAAAGTTTGCTTAGAATTGCGTAATGACCCTACTGGCACATCTGTTGTCATATCAGCAAGAACACGTGAAATATCTGCTACAGTTAATCCATAACTTGCAAGTTTTGCTTGATCTATATCAATCTGAAAAATCTTTGTGCGAGCACTATCGACCTGTACATCACCAATACCATCAACAGCAGAAATAGCATCAACAATCTGATCGTTTACAATCGTGGTTAAATCATCAACACTCATTGTTGGTGACGTCACAACCAAATACATCATGGCAGCAGCATTCGAATCTGCTTTAATAATCAAAGGCGAATCCGCATCTTTCGGTAAAGAATAGGTAACACGAGAGAGAGCATCACGAATATCAGATGCTGCAACATTCAAATCAACACCGACATTAAAGTTAATCTTCACACGGGAGCGTCCAAAAGAAGACGT
This sequence comes from Bartonella sp. AP30XZML, assembly GCF_042195945.1. NCBI lineage: Bacteria > Pseudomonadati > Pseudomonadota > Alphaproteobacteria > Hyphomicrobiales > Bartonellaceae > Bartonella > Bartonella sp. AP30XZML. Next base: position 33,064 of record NZ_JBHIPJ010000118.1, read on the forward strand.
TGAAGAAATCGTCTTAACACCTGAAACACGAGAAACAGCATCTTCTATAACTTTTGTAACTTCACGATCAATTGTTTCTGCCGATGCACCAGAAAACATCGTCACAATCGTTGTTACAGGAGTATCAACATCGGGTAATTCTCTTACATCAACATTTAACCATGCTGCAAATCCTGCAATGATGATCATAGCATTCAAAACAAGAGTAAAAACCGGTCTGCGAATAAATAAGGTAATGAGACCACCTTGCTCCACCTTTGACGTAGGCTGTTTTGTACTCAATTCTTGGCTCATTGTATATCCGTTCCATAACCTACTGATAATTGCTGTTGATGAGACTTTGGATCATCAATAGTTACTTTACTTCCTGGATAAAGCATTTGCACCCCTTGAATGACAACTTGATCACCATTTTCTAGGGGAGCTTTCACGAAAACATGATCGGCTTTATGCTGAATAATTGTTACGGGAATAGACTCTACTTTTCCTTCTCTCACACGCCAAACGAATGACCCTTTACTATTCCATTGAACTGCAAGAGGATTAACGACAGGAAAAGAACCACCATGAAACTGCAAGGAAACAGAAAAGGACATACCAGACATGAGCGTATCTTTTTCATTATTGATTTCAACCTGAGCATGAAGTGTGCGACTTTCTGGATCAACGATATTATCAATCGCATAAATATGACCAACAAAAGATCGATCTGGCTGCGCGATTAACGTTGCCGTTACCTCATCTCCTTTATGGATGCGCGACACATATCGTTCAGGGGGCCATATATCGACCAAAATACGTTCTCTATTCTCAATACGGCCTATTACAGTATTAAGGGTCACGTTATTCCCCGCATCAACGGGCAAAATACCAACAACTCCAGGAATCGGTGCTCGAATTGTTTGCCGATCGAGATCTAATTCAGCATTACGCAAAACTAAATTTGCGTTATCCAACTCTAAGCGTGCCATAATTTCTTGAACTTCCGTTGCTGTATTGCTGGCGCGTAATTTAAGAATACGCGAAAGCGTCAACGCATTGTTGTCACGTTGCACTTTTGCTTTTGCAGCCGCTATTTCTTCTTTTTTAGAATCAAGCTTTGCAATCACATCATCAGCTTGTACTTTTGTACCCGCTGATACAAAAAGCTTATCAATAACACCTGAGGATAAAGGGGTAAGCTCGACTTCTGCAAGAGCTTTTCCACTCCCAAGAACGTTAAGTTGTTCATAAAGATCTTGAACTTTTACAAGATCAACGACAACATTTACCGGTGGACTTCCCATTTTTTCATTTGAAGCTTTATCTGATACTCTTGTTTTATCCACCATAGAAATGGGTTGGTCCGCACTCTTTTTTCCAGCCCAATAGGTAACCGTTAAAACAACGATTAAAAACACCAATGGAAAGCTCTTTTTTAATAACGCCATACATCCGCCCTTGCTGTGCCAGCTTCATCTGAAATAGTTTTCAACAGTAATATCGGCGTTTTACACAAAAACCCAACAGCGGGTGTATATATCTTACCCCCACCGCAAAAAACACATCTCATCTCTGCTTGACTATCTTTCATAGATTAAAACGTCAAGTTAACTATCGTTCATATTGCTGTGTATGGTCATGACAAAAAAATGTTCATATCAAAACCAACTGAAGCCATAATATATTATATCCTTTTTTAAAATATCTCATAAAAAAGAGAAATTTTTTTATTACTATCCAAGTTTCACTTGCATTTCTTTAATGAAACGATTAGGAACCCTTTGTCTTAGATAATGTAAAAATTAAAATGTATGCACCCGTAGCTCAGCTGGATAGAGCACCAGACTACGAATCTGGGGGTCAGGAGTTCGAATCTCTTCGGGTGCGCCATCATCAACAATATCTTCTTATAAAGTCAGGCTTTTTAAATTCTTTATTTTGTATTTTGTTATTTCATTTTGTTGTGAGTCGTTTCTTTAGCCATTTTGCTAAAATAAGATGTTATGAGTCCTTCAATTCAGCTCTAAGGTGCTTTTATTAGCTTATAATCATAGCGATTGCATGAGTAGCGTGTGTTGTTGTTTTCTTTGTGTCAATCTATGCGCTTGTTTTTGGTCTCTTCCGGATTATACTCTCTACTCAGTTAGGTAATTTTTTACGTGCTTATTTCTAATTGTTCCATAACTGGATGCTTCTGGATATTTTATTCCTAGCAGTCCTATCTTAAGAGGGGCTTCAGATGTGCCGCCATAAATTCCGGTTTACCACCATGTGAAACTTTTTCAGTGTGTTGTTGGAAAGAATAAATAAACTACTTCTCAAACATACTACTATGAAACACTTATGATATCCATTAATATCATCAGCATTTGTTGCAAACCAAAGATTCTTTTTCCTAAAAACAATAAAACTCTTCTTGTGCTTCTTTAGCATTATCTCTTGCATGGCATATCATCGATTTCTATGATATCTTAATATTTTTCTGTTCTCTATGAATTTTTCTAATTAATCCATGGGGTACAGATCCCAAACGTTAATAAAAGCTAAGTTTAAAGAATTTTTCCATGCCTAAAACTGATATTGAAATTGCTCGCACTGCTAAAAAGCAACATATTATTGAAATTGCACAAAAAATTGGTATCTCACATGAAAATCTCATTCCCTATGGTCATGATAAAGCTAAAATTTCTTCTGAATACATAAAATCGCTTAATAAAAATCCAGATGGTAAACTTATCCTTGTCACAGCTATCAATCCCACACCTGCCGGAGAAGGCAAAACAACAACAACAGTTGGACTAAGTGATGCTCTTAATCTTATTGGTAAAAAAACAATAGCTACCTTGAGAGAACCATCTTTAGGTCCCTGTTTTGGTGTAAAAGGTGGTGCTGCTGGTGGTGGTTATGCGCAAGTCATTCCAATGGATGACCTTAATTTACATTTTACCGGTGATTTTCATGCTATTACAGCTGCTCATAATCTTCTTGCCGCAATGATAGATAATCATCTTTATTGGGGAAATACTCTAAACATTGATCCACGTCGCATTGTTTGGAAACGCGTTCTTGATATGAATGATCGTGCATTGCGCGATATTGTCATTTCATTGGGGGGCATAACAAATGGTTTTCCACGTCAAACAGGTTTTGATATTACTGTTGCATCAGAAATTATGGCGCTTCTTTGTCTCTCTGAAAATTTAGAAAACCTTACACAAAGACTCAAGAAAATTATTGTTGCTTATCGTTATGATAAAACGCCCATCACCGTTGCTGATCTTAATGCGGAAGGTGCAATGGCAGTTCTTCTAAAAGATGCTATACAACCCAATCTCGTACAGACAATTGAAAATAATCCTGTTCTCGTTCATGGAGGACCTTTTGCCAACATTGCTCATGGTTGCAATTCAGTTATAGCAACAAAAACTGCTTTAAAACTTGCTGATTATGTTGTCACAGAAGCAGGGTTTGGAGCAGATCTTGGAGCAGAAAAGTTCTTCAATATCAAATGTAGGCAAGCAGGTATTATACCAAATGCTACAGTGATCGTCGCAACTATTCGTGCATTAAAAATGAATGGTGGTGTGGATAAAAATAACCTGACAGAAGAAAATATCACCGCTTTAGAAAAAGGAACAGCTAATCTTTTACGGCATATAAAAAATATGGAGCACTACGGTATTCCTTGTGTTGTGGCTATCAATCATTTTGACAGCGATAGCGATGCTGAAATAAAAACATTACAAAAAATAGTTGCAGCAACTGGACACAAAGCTATTATCTGTAGGCATTGGGAACAAGGTGGAAAAGGTGCTATAGAACTTGCACAAGAACTCGTTACCTTGATTGAAGAAAAAGATTCTCATTTTAAAGTTCTCTATCAAGATAATATTCCACTCGTTCAAAAAATTAATTGTATTATAACAAAGCTATACGGTGGGCGTGGCGCCATCATCTCACCTCCTATTCTCAAACAACTTGAATCTTGGGAAAAAGAAGGTTTTGGCGCCTACCCTATTTGTATGGCAAAAACACCTTATTCTTTTTCTTCTGATCCCAAGCAATATGGTGCTCCTGTTGATTTTGAAATTCCCGTACGAGAAGTTCGTCTCTCCGCAGGAGCCGGCTTTATTGTTGTCATTTGTGGAGATGTTATGACCATGCTGGGACTACCCCATTATCCCACGGCTGAAAAAATTCAGCTTGACGAAAATGATCAAATACAAGGACTTTCATAAGTTTATAATCATGAAATCTATCATTCATTATAAAAAGTGTTTTATTGCAAAAAGAATAGAATTTTAAAAAGCGATATAGACAAATGTCTTATTTATATGATATAGGTGCTTGTCCTTTTGGATATGCCTTTAAAAGGACATAGGTTTTTCCTATCATTTATGACACTGAAAAAAGCAGGATAGATAGTGCAAGTACTCGTTCGTGATAATAATGTTGACCAAGCGCTCCGTGCGTTGAAAAAAAAGATGCAGCGTGAAGGTATCTTCCGTGAAATGAAAATGCGTAGTTATTATGAGAAGCCATCTGAGAGGCGTGCTCGTGAAAAAGCTGAAGCTATTCGTCGTACACGTAAGCTTGCTCGTAAGCGTGCGCAAAGAGAAGGTTTTGTTAGTAACGGACGGACTGTTGCGGTAAAGTAATATACTTATAATATTATATAATTGCATAAGCAATAGATAGTAAGCTACTAAGAAATTTTATCTTCATAGGCGATTGCAATAAATTGCTTGTGTGTAGGTTTTTGTGTACAATGTTATCTAATATGTTAGTTATTTGAAAATAATAAGATTTCTATCATATAGGTGGTTTTTATTTCACTCTTATATTTCAAAAAATAGATAACAAACTACACTTGAGATATTTAAGCGACTTTTTCCTATGTAAATTGAGTGCGGGGTGTTTTATTATCACTTTTCGCTATAATTTTCTCCTTCTGGATATCTCTTACATCACTGCTTCTTATGTACAAATTTCATGATGAATTTCTTTTTTGTCATTAAATATTCTACATCTTTCGATCATCCTAGGTCTGATTACAAAACAAAAATAACTATCGCAATATGCGATTGTGTGTAAATATATGATATTAAATGCATAATCCTCTTTACCTTCAGTTATGTAACAAAACGATATAATTCCATAACTTTTATATCTCTTGATTCTGTCTCTCTAAAGGATGACGAATTTCAACCACTGCACTACAGATTCTTTTTTCTTGATAAAATTCTTCTATTCATCACTTATGTAATTACCCTCATCAGTGTATCGAATAAGCCTTTCTATTTCATTCAACTTTCTTCTATACTGAGTTAGAGAAAAAGAAAATTGACAATAAACAGAGAAAATACTGTATTTTAATATGGATGAATGTGCCTTTTATTACCATTTTTGATGGAAATGTTTTTAAAATTTAAATAACGAGTTAAAGTTTTTAACGCGGAGATTTATTATTATAAGTAATCGTTTTTCATATTAAGTAATAATTCTGAATAACGTAAAGTTTCTCAACACTTTCTCATATTGAATCAATCAAGATTATCTTCTTGTACATCATAAGCGGGATTCGTATGCAAATAGAATAAAAGCTATTTAAGAAAAAACAAAAATGCTTCTTATAAACACTATAAATAATAGGAACTGCATAACATTGAAAACTGGTAAATAGAACGATGGAGCCAGCTTATCTACCATACGGATAAGCATTATCATGGCATAAGATTAGAGTGTAGAAAATTTTATAAATGAATTATCACGAAAAAGTGTCCTGTTAAAATTAGCCCTTCATATATCAATCTACTCTATAATGTTGCTCATATTTTTACGCTTAAATGTTTTATTTATCGTATTATTTTGTTCATTCAAAACTTCTTTTCAAGCCACACAATAATCCCTTTCTGAACAGCTCTCCATAGTATGCATACATGCACTTTTACTTCGAGAAACAAACTCAGAAAAGAGATGCAATACTTTAGCCCTAATTTCCTGTACAAAAACTGCTAAGGCTCCAGTAATACTTTACTGTTTTATCACGCGTACAGCTACATAAAAATCCAATGTTTATTTATATCTATCCCCTCATAAAAAAGATACGCACTAAGAAATACAAACCTTTTGTTTTCCTTATTTTGATATTTTTGTAGCAATTTTTTCATCGTTTAGATCTCTTTAACGAGCAATGTGTCATACTTTTTATCAGTTTCCAGTCTTATCTTTCAGATTTTAAATTTCCAATATATGACGAAATAAAGGAGTTCGGTGTGCAAAATTCTCGTTGGTTTCGCGTTTCAATACTCATATCATGTATCTTAATAGCAACAGTCATTGTATTGGGTTCACCTCATTTGTTGCATGCACAAACATTTAATCAAAATTTAGGGACCAGTGGTTTACCACTTCCGCGATTTGCTTCGATTAAACCCACCAGCGTTAATGTACGCGTCGGACCAGGAAGCAACTATTCTATCATTTTCACCTACAAAAAGAAGGGCTTACCTATTGAAATCATTCAAGAATATGATCAATGGCGCAAAATTCGTGATGCAGAAGGCGATGAGGGATGGGTGTATCAATCGCTTTTATCGGGAAAGCGAACTGCTATAACTATTCCATGGCAAAAAGATAAAACAAAAAGGCTGATGCTACGAAAAAACCCCACCGACAACGCAGAACTTGTGGCGGAAGTAGAACCTAACGTCATTGGTAACATCCGCCAATGTGATGGACAATGGTGCGAACTAAACATTAATAATACGCGCGGATGGCTTCAGCAACCCCAGTTATGGGGAATCTATCCTGATGAAAAAGTAAAAGGTTGGTGAATACTCAAACTCAACAAGTTTAATTTTTATTCCTCATTAAATATCCTCACTGCCTATCACAAGATTGATTTTTTGGTTTCAATCGCACGATTAAATCAACATGTGAAATTTCCATACCTTCTGGTGGCTTAGGCAAATTTCTAATAATGGGAGCTTCTTCCAAATTATAAGGAATATCAAGAATACGATTTTCACCTTCTATATAAAAATGGTAGTGATCAGAGGTATTGGTATCAAACCAAGTTTTTGAGCCTTCTACGGCAATAATCCGTAATAATCCCGCTTCCGTAAATTGATGAAGCGTATTATAAACCGTTGCTAAAGATACAGGTACACCTGCCCTCACCGCTTCCTCATAGAGCTCTTCAGCAGTAATATGACGATTTCCTTGAGAAAAAATCATATGTGCAAGTTCCAACCGCTGACGTGTTGGACGCAGACCATTTTGACGCAAATGTTTTTCTAACATAGAAATGGAATAATATTGCACAATTTTTCCACACTCTTTTGTGAACTGCTGCTCTTCATTCATATCTAAATTGTCTGCACTCACTGACATAATTACAAACCCAAATATATTCCTGCTAAATAAGATCAAAATACAAAAAAATGGGAATAGTATGGTGTAATCTTGTATTCCATTTTTAAATAATTACCTATGTAGAATACATAAAAAAAGGCTTTTGTCATTAAAAATGATATAAAATCATTTCCCTCTCTTTAAAATTTGCTCTAAAAGTAGGTTGGGAAAAGCGCAGAAATAAAGATATATGCAAATAAATGGAGTAACAATGGCTGAACAAAAGTCTCGCTACACTTATGAAGAGCTTCTAAGCTGCGCTCGCGGCGAAATGTTTGGTAGAGGTAATGCGCAATTGCCAGCACCGCCAATGTTAATGATTCATCGAATCACTCAAATTAGTGAAACTGATGGTAAATACGATAAAGGAATGGTTCGCGCCGAATTTGACATTACACCAGACATGTGGTTCTTTAATTGTCACTTTATAGGCGATCCCGTCATGCCAGGATGTCTCGGACTGGATGGTATGTGGCAATTAACAGGTTTTTTTCTTGGTTGGCTAGGCGAACCAGGCAAAGGAAGAGCAATATCAACAGGTGAAGTAAAGTTATCAGGGATGGTAACTCCACAAACCAAAATTCTTGAATATGAAATAGATTTTAAGCGTATTCGACGTGGAAATTTAGTCTTAGGAATAGCTGATGGGTGGCTAAAAGCAGATGGAGAGACTATTTATAAGGCGAATGATTTACGCGTTGCTTTATTCAAAGAAGATTGAACGTTATTTCCGTCAGAAAGAACTTTTCACTATTCTGTATGGAACGAGGAGGTATGAATGCGTCGAGTTGTTGTAACCGGAATGGGAATTGTCTCCGCAATTGGAAATAACCCTGGAGCTGTTTTAACCAGTTTACGTGAAGCAAAATCCGGAATTTCTTACGCACCTCAATATGCTGAATTAGGCTTTCGTAGCAGAGTTTATGGCAAGCCCGATATTAATATAGAAGAACTCGTAGATCGACGTGCTCTACGTTTTCATGGGCGTGGAACAGCATGGAATCACATCGCCATGGATCAAGCAATTGCTGATGCGGGTCTAGAACCGCATGAAGTGTCGAACGAACACACGGGTATTATTATGGGTTCTGGAGGTGCTTCAACACATTCAATCGTAGAAGCTGCTGACATTACACGCCAAAAAGGTCCAAAACGTGTTGGACCTTTTGTTGTCCCTAAAGCGATGAGTTCTACAGCATCTGCAACATTAGCAACTTTCTTTAAAATAAAGGGGATCAATTATTCAATCTCTTCAGCTTGTGCTACCTCCAATCATTGTATTGGTAATGCTTACGAAATGATTCAATATGGTAAACAGAAGCGCATCTTTGCCGGTGGCTGCGAAGATTTGGATTGGACACTATCTGTTTTATTCGATGCCATGGGCGCTATGTCCAGCAGATATAATGACACCCCTCACAAAGCTTCACGTGCTTATGATGTTAATCGTGATGGTTTTGTCATTGCTGGAGGGGCTGGCGTTTTAGTCCTTGAAGATTTAGAACTTGCTAAAGCACGTGGTGCAAAAATCTACGGAGAAATCGTTGGATACGGTGCGACATCCGATGGACATGATATGGTTGCCCCATCAGGAGAGGGAGCAGAACGATGCATGCGCATGGCTCTTGCAACAGTCAATAATAAAATTGATTATATCAATCCCCATGCGACAGCAACTCCTGTTGGTGATCCTCCTGAGATAGAAGCTATCCGTCGTATCTTTGGAGCAGGTGATCAATGCCCCCCCATTTCCGCTACCAAGTCTCTAACAGGACATTCCTTGGGAGCAGCAGGTGTTCACGAAGCAATTTATACATTGTTAATGATGAATCATAATTTTATTTGTGAAAGTGCCCACATTGAAGAACTTGATCCAGCTTTTGCTGATATGCCAATCGTTCGTGAACGACGTGATCATCAACAACTGAATACCGTATTGTCGAATACTTTTGGCTTTGGCGGTACCAATGCAACGCTTGTTTTCCAACGTTATGTATAAACAAAAGCTCTTAGTAATTGAAAAAAGTACGGTCTTACGGAGAATAATATGAAAGGTTTGATGGAGGGCAAACGCGGCCTTATTATGGGAATTGCGAATGACCATTCAATTGCTTGGGGCATTGCCTGTCAGCTCGCACAAGCAGGAGCGGAATTAGCGTTGACTTATCAAGGAAATGCTTTTGGAAAACGTGTTCATCCCCTAGCAGATAAACTTGGCTGCAAATTAGTGCTAGAGTGTGACGTTGAAAAAAGTGAAAATATTGATTACGTCTTTGAGCAACTTGAAAAAGAATGGAAAACAATTGATTTTATTGTCCATGCCATTGGTTTTTCAGATAAAACTCAGCTAAAAGGGCGTTACGTTGATGTTACAACACGTGAAAACTTTCAACGCACGATGGTTATTTCAGCTTATTCCTTTACTGAAATTGCTCAGCGCGCCGGTAAGCTTATGCCCAATGGAGGAACACTTTTAACTCTTACCTATGGTGCTTCACAGCAAGTTGTGCCTAATTATAACATCATGGGTGTTGCTAAAGCAGCTTTAGAAGCTATGGTACGTTATTTAGCTGCGGACTTTGGTCCTCAAAATATCCGTGTCAATGCGATTTCCGCTGGTCCTGTTAGAACTTTAGCAGGTAATGGTATTGCAGCTGCACGTGCAATATTTTCACATCAACGGCGTAATGCCCCATTACGGCGTACCGTAAATATTCATGAAATTGGAAAATCTGCTCTTTATCTACTCTCTGACTTATCATCAGGTGTTACAGGTGAAATTCATTATGTTGATTCAGGATATAACATCATGTCTATGCCAATACTTGAAGAACTGAAAAAAAGTGACGATTCCCAAGAAGGATAAATTTTATTTCATTGCACTAAAAAATAAAATCAATCATGTGCATAGTGCTTTAATCGGGTATTGAGTACTTTCTCAGCTATATAATAGTGTATTGACTTATAATAATATGACGTAAGGAATATGTGCAAATATTTGTAAGAATAAGTCAATACAAAACCAGATGTACGATGCCCTGTTTCGCAAAATATTTTATAAAAATCCGGAATATTTCTTCAATCCATGGTTGATAAATTTTGTATTTTATGACGTTATTTACCTTACTAAAGCATACGCTTTTGTCGTTGCTTATAAATCAATCCCCAGCCCTCATGCCACCGTAGTTTGAAAAAGAGATTAGAGAATTATTAAAATCCTTAGTTTCAGCTTTTGTGTAGCAAATTGAAAAAAATATTCCTACCGTTTGATTTATTCTTGAAACGCAAATACAATCTAATTTAGGATGAATATGAAGGCGTAAAGAAATCAATCATTAATCTTACTATATTCTTTAATGAAAGCATTTCTTCTAATGTATCAGGTAAAATAGAACGCCCAAAAATACTATAGCTGTTGCTCTTTCATGCATTTTTTTAAAGATATCGCTCAATGCACGCCATTCCATTTCACAATGGTACCTGTAAAACGTATAAAAATCCCTGTGAAGTACATAAAATCCTTTTTTCACCACCATTTTAATGTTTATACAGATGACAAACCGACACCGTCATTTTACTTGCCATGTTCTAATATTGAAACAACACTTGAGATGATTCATTAGAAGTATCTTTAATAATTTTTATCCACATATTAATCTACTTGTGACAAGTAAACGCATATTTTTAATTAATTCAATACAAAAATAAATTATTCATATAAACCAATTTATTATCTTTATAATCAGATTATTCTTTCAGTTTAAATGACAGCCACAAACAAGCACAATAACATTTTTTTCAATCTTAGATTTTCAAAGTTATAATTCCAAAAATCATTTCTTGCATATAAAAAACAGAATTGATATGTGAGAAAATAAAAGGCTTAAATATCTCTACTGAACAGCTTCAAGTACCTAGAGCTGTCTCAACATTGGGGGGTGTAATGATGATCGGCTTCCTCCTTCATAAACGTAAAAATGGGGATGTGCACAATGGCTTTATCGTTACACTATTTACGGTCACCGTCGCGAATTAGACTTGGGAGTTTTAAGAGAGATCTCTTTAAAACAAGCGCGTGAATATATAACAGCAATCGTGTTTTTTTGGGCGTTCTATTTTACCTGACACATCAGGGAAATGCTTTCATTAAAAAATGAGAAAAATAAAGGTGTGAGATAATCTCCATTATTTAAAAGATATTGCTTTAGATAGCGTAAAACTGAATTTAAAAATGATTGTAGAAATGGGAACTAGTTTTCATCTTTAAAATTTCATCTTCTTCCCAAAACAGATTGTCTTCTTGTTTTAAAGAATTACAAAAACAGAAATACACAATATCCCTGCCCCGATATTCTTAGCTTATACGTTATATAAATAAGATGCTTCTACCTAATGAGTCTTGTATTATTCTGTTTGCAAATATCATTGTGAGATGAATTTAAGAGACAATAAAAATATCTTGTTCATTACATTACACAAACATGTGTAAGTGGAAACGGATAATTTATCTTCAAAGAGATAGCTCTTAGACAAAAGCAAAAACTTTTATATTTCAGCCATGTTTCATAAAGAATCGAATGATATGAATCTATAATTTGCTGGAATATGACTGCCTTATACAACCATCAATACAATCTATTTTATATGTCTATCATAGCATGTTTCTATTTTTTATGATTTGAATTATTAAAAAACAGGATATTATTGTATTTCGTCCTTGAGGGCGCGGCTTAATAATGTGTTTGCTGCTTCAGTTATGTTTTTACCACAATAGAGAATTTGATAAATTTGTTCTACAATGGGCATTTCTACCCCAATACGCTGCGCCAACGTATGTACTTCCTTGGTATTCAAGTATCCTTCCACAACCTGACCAATTTGTTTTTCCGCTTCTTTTATATCTATTCCTTTACCAAGAAGTATTCCAAAACGACGATTACGTGACTGATTATCAGTACATGTCAAAACCAGATCACCTAAGCCTGTCATTCCCATAAATGTGGAAAGCTCAGCACCCATAGCCCCCCCTAAACGACTGATTTCAGCTAGTCCTCGTGTGATAAGAGCTATTCGTGCATTTGCCCCAAAACCTATGCCATCTGATATTCCTGCACCAATAGCAATAACATTTTTGACTGCTCCCCCTAATTGAACACCAATCATATCTGAACTTTTATAAACTCTAAAACTTTTGTCACAATGAAAAAGTTGCTGCAATTCTTTACCAAACTCAACATCAGAAGCTGCTATCGTCATTGCAGTAGGCCAACCAATAGCTAGTTCTTGAGCAAAAGTTGGTCCAGAAAAAACAGCTAAAGGAATTTTTTCACCTAAAATCTCACGAGCAACCTCTTGTAAGAAACGTCCGGTACCATGTTCTAAACCTTTTGTCGCCCAAATAACGCGTGAATGCTGATCTAAATAAGGCTGAATATTATACAAAACTTGATGAAATACATGGCTTGGAACAGCGATTAATATATTGTGACTTGCTGTTATAGCAGTTTCAAGCGAAGCTTCAAGTAATAAATTGTCAGGAAATCGAATATCGGGTAAATATACTTGATTACAACGTTGTTCCTGTAATTCTTTGATATGTTGAGGACTATATCCCCAAAGTAAAACATTATGACCATTACGGGCAAGAGCTATCGCTAATGCAGTACCAAAAGAACCAGCACCTATAACTGTCATTGCAACGGTTTTCATTAAATTTTCTGATTATTCTCTAAATTTTTGATTTCAATTACATATTATTATTACAAATAATTTTAATGCTATCTTTAATATAAATTCTTTAAATCTAAAAATATTACTGCTTCGTAGCTTTTTTATCTCACACAATATAAAAACTTGTTTCGCACATTCTCTTTCTTTGTAGTAAATTTTACAAACATAACTTTTTGTATATTCTACAAATAGCTATTTGTCTCAAAAATTAAAGATTGACTAAATACCCCACGGACTTTCTCTTTTAAATTAAAAGTATATTCAAAATAATGATACTCATTCCACTGATATCTTGTACTTATCTCCTGCTTTATATCCTACGAATTTCTTCTACGAAGCTGATACATGCCGCATCAGAGCTCCGTAGATATTTCTAACAACTACTCCACAGGAAACTGCGTATTTGGATCTTGCTCCATGGGCATTTCTGAACCAGGTGCTTGATCTACAGGAATTTGCGTACCTAGACCCTGCCCCATGGGCATTTCTGAACCAGGTGCCTGATCTACAGGAGTTTGCGTACCTAGACCCTGCCCCATGGGCATTTCTGAACCAGGTGCTTGATCTACAGGAGTTTGCGTA
>NZ_JBHIPJ010000118.1:46843-261730 GCF_042195945.1 Bartonella sp. AP30XZML
GGCATTTCTGAACCAGGTGCTTGATCTACAGGAGTTTGCGTACCTAGACCCTGCCCCATAGGCATTTCTGAACTAGGTGCCTGTTCTACAAGAGTTTGCGTACTTGCACCTTGCTCCATCGAAACCTCTGAGCCCTGTATCTTTTCTGGCTGTTTTCTTACGGATATATCTTTGGTTGATAACTGCTCAGACACTGAAGAATCATCTCTACTTGATATTTCCGGTTCAATAACACGTCCTGAACCACCCATCATATTATAATTCAAATGAGAAATAGCCCACCAAGTTCCCCCAATAATAACAAAAACGCAAATAGCAGCAAACCACAACGCGCTTAAATTCCACTTGGCGTCTGGACCAGAATTCAAGTGCAAAAAGAAAACAATTTGTACTATAATCTGAATAATCGCCATCCCAATAAGATACGCAACCTTTGTACTAACTGCCCAACTTTCCATCATTCCATACATCACAGGAATAAAAGAACCCAAAGTGAAAAATACAGCCAGAATAAAACCAACCAAATAGGAACCAGTACTGGGACCATGTGTTTCATTTTGCACGCTCATCACAACGCTCCTAATAGATAAACCATGGTGAAAACACCAATCCATACAATATCAAGTAAATGCCAAAAAATGGAAAGGCATGCTAAACGTGTCTTATTGTTCTGATCCAAGCCATTACGACGAAGATGAAAAAACATCACAACCATCCAAAGAAGGCCAACACTTACGTGAAGTCCATGGGTGCCAACCAAAGCAAAAAATGCTGACCAATAAGCAGAGAGAATTTCCCGTCCAAAAAGCTGTAAACCTGTTGCAGGATCAATACCCGCATAAGCATTTGGATCGAAATAAAAAACCTCACTCAAAAGTTCATGAAATTCGTAAAGTTCCATACCAATGAAGCAACACCCCAATACAAAGGTAATAGCCATCCATAAACGCACACCACTGATGTTATTTTTATGTGCTTGTACCATTGCAAAGCCATAAGTGACGGATGAAAACAACAAGAAAGCAGTCTCAACCAAAACAAACTTTAAATCTATAAACTCACTGCCCGCTTTACCACCACCATAAGAAGCAGAAAATACAGCAAAACTTGAAAACAGTGTCGAAAACAGGATTAAGTCTGAAAGAATATAGACCCAAAAACCAAACGTCATTACCGAGCTACTATCGTGGTGAAGTTCATCTATAGTGCTCGCGTTATTCATTGTTACAGCACTCATACTATTACTCCTCGTTCTTTAAGAACAGCCGTAAAGGCATCTTCAGTTTTTTGCACTTCTTCAGCTGGAATATAGTAACCATGATGATCACCTGTTAATGAATGACACACAAGCGTTGCGATAAAACCAACCAGTCCAACCGCAACAAGCCACCAAATATGCCAAACAAGCGCAAAACCAACAACTAATGAGAAGAAGCCAGCAATAATTCCAGCCGATGTATTCGAAGGCATATGAATTTTTGTAAATCCACTTATCGGCCGTTGATAACCACTTTTCTTCATATTCCAATAAGCATCATCAGACTGTATCTTTGGAAGGAGGGCAAAATTATAGGAAGGAGGCGGTGAAGAGGTAAACCATTCAAGTGTACGTGCATCACCCCAAGAATCATTTAATGTTACCGGTAAGTGCCCTTTATGCTTAATACCGTACCAAATCGCCAAAACAACCTGTAGCACGAAACAAAGGATACCAAGTAAGATAATACAAGCACCCAATGCAGCAATAATAAACATCGGCTGCCAACTAGGTTCCATGTAATGCTGAAGACGACGCGTCGCCCCCATTAAACCAAGCGCATAAACGGGAAAAAAGGCAAGGTAAAAACCAATAAACCAACACCAAAAAGATGTAATACCTAGTATGCGATTTGGTTTATAACCAAAAACTTTTGGAAACCAAAATGCAATCCCCGCTAAGTACGCAAAAACCACACCTCCAATAATTGTATGATGGAAATGTGCTATCAAAAAGAGCGAATTATGAAACTGCCAATCAGCAGGAACAATAGATAATAAAACACCTGTTAATCCACCACCAACAAATGTAAAGATCATACCCATGCACCAAAGCATAGGAGGCTCAAAGCGAATCCGACCTCTATACATCGTAAGCAGCCAATTAAAAACTTTTACACCGGTTGGAACTGCAATAATCATCGTAGCAATACTAAAAAAGGTATTTACAGCTTCACCCCCACCCATTGTGAAGAAATGATGTCCCCAAACAAGAAGCGAAAGAATCAAAATAACCAACATGGCCCATATCATTGAAGTATAACCAAAGAGGCGTTTTGAAGAAAAAGTTGATACAACTTCAGAAACAATTCCAAAAGCAGGAACAACCAAAACATAAACCTCAGGATGACCAAAAACCCAAACATAGTTAATCCATACCATCGGATTTCCGCCACCAACATTGGTAAAGAAATTCATGTTCAAATAACGATCACATGCCAAGAGTGCAAATGCTACAGCCAAAACAGGATAAATGACTACAATAAGAACATTGCTGACAAAAGCACTCCAACAAAAAATAGGCATTCTCATCATTGTCATTCCAGGAGCACGCATTTTAATCATCGTTGCAATGAAATTCACTGATCCCATTGTTGTTGCAATACCAGAAAGCTGAAGTGACCATAAATAATAATCTACCCCTGTATCTGGACTCGTTTGCAATTCTGTAAAAGGTGGATACATCAACCAACCACCACGACCAAAATTCCCAACACCTAGGGATATGTTAATCAATATCGCCCCTGCAGCCGTAATCCAAAAACCTAGATTATTTGCAAAGGGAAAAGCAACATCACGCGCACCAATTTGAAGTGGTATAAGATAATTAAAAAGACCAAATAAAATAGGCGTGGCCATGAAAAAAATCATGATCGTACCATGCGCCGAAAAAATTTGATCAAAATGCTCAGGGGGCAAATAACCTGCTGTTTCACTCCCAAGAGCTAAAGCTTGATGCGTTCGCATCATAAGTGCGTCCGCAAAACCGCGAACAAGCATAATAATTCCAAGAACGATGTACATAATACCTATGCGTTTATGGTCAACCGTTGTAATCCAATTTCGCCATAGAATCCCCCACCACCCAAGTACTGTTAGAGCAATAACAGCAATTAAACCAACCAAAACAATCGCAATACATGTATACAAAACGATCGGTTCATGTGCAAGCGCATGAAAAGCACCTGCCGTAGGATCTGTAAGTCTTCCAAACATTTCTCAACCCATTTCAAATGAAATTCAAGTTTAAAAGAAACCTTTGTTAAAAGGGCTCTTTACTTTATTGACTCTGTTAAATAACATCAGGATCAAATACTGAACATAGTGCACCCCATAGCGTCTGAACAGCAGCACGTTTCATTAAATCTTCATTACATACCGTCTTTTCATCGACACATCGATTAACAACACGATAGTAAAGCCGCTTCTCAACAGGTGCAAAATAACGAACTTCAGCATCTTTTTCCTTCGCAGCAATATCACCCATACGAGGCGCAATAGAAAGTTGACGATAAGATGAACGATCAAGTACTCGACCATTAGCCCGAGCTTTTACAATCCAATCCTCAAAATCCTGCAAAGACACAGAATGCCACTTAAACCGCATACCCGAAAAACCATCACCACTATAATTTGCTGAGGCTCCTTTGAATACTCCTTGCTCTTCAGCGACCAAATGCAACTTAGCATTCATCTGCGGCATAGCGTAAAGAACAGTACCCAATTTGGGAACCCAAAAAGCATTGACAGAATTCTCTGACGTCAATTGCAATAAAACTTGACGTCCTTCAGGCGCATAAATCTCATTAATCGATGCAACACCGTATTCAGGATAAATAAAAAGCCATTTCCAATCAAGAGCAACAGCATCAATCTGTAATGGCTTTCCTTCACCTACAACTTCCACTGGAAGAGGATTTGTAGGTTCAAGCTTATAGGTATAATAAGCTGTTAATGAACCTAAAACCATTACAATTACAACTGGAATACCCCACATCAATGCTTCAATTTTATTTGAATGTGCCCAATCAGGAGAATAGTCCGCTTTCATATTCGATGCACGATATTTTATAGCTAAAAATACCACACTCACCATAACTGGGATAACAATACAAAGCATCACCACCACACAAACAACGATCAAAATGAGCTGTTGACGTGCAACATAACCTGATGGCTGCATAACATCAATTTTACAACCAGACAAAAGCAGTGATCCCCCTAAAATCACAAGCATTTCTAATTGTCTAACAAAGCTTTTCATCTCTATTTACCCCCGTCATACGCACTAAAAACTGTCATAAATATATACCTCACATTGTACAGATTTGAAAATAATTATCAAGAGAATTAAATGCCTATATTACTCTTATTAAACGCTTACTCTTTACCTATCACAATTTAATTGTTTTGCTTAATTGTTTTGCAATATACTCAAGTGCAAACCGATATCCATCACCTCCACACCCAGTTATGATAGCGTCTACACCTGCAGATGTATAAGAATGGTGACGAAAAGCTTCACGCTGATAAATATGAGATAAATGAACTTCTACTTTCGGCCCTGAAAACATTTTTAGGGCATCAAGAAGTGCAACAGATGTATGACTGTAAGCCGCTGGGTTAATGATCAATCCAGAACTTGCCTCTATTGCTTCTTGTATCCATGCTACTAATTGCCCTTCACAATTACTTTGATAAAAATTTATTATGATATCATTTTTTTTTGCCCATTCTCTGCATCTTTTTTCAATATCTTCTAGAGTTTCAGTTCCATAAATTTCTGGCTCACGTTGACCTAGAAAATTTAAATTAGGACCATTTAAAATCGTTATTATCTCTGACATAGCAAGCCTTTTCTTTCAGATCTATCACTTATTAAAAAAATATTTAGCATGTTTTTACGGCAATAAAGCGCCATCCTTAATCTCAAAGAATTCTGCGCGTCCTTTTAAGTCATCAAATAAAAGACGATCTGTTCCTGTCATAAATGTTTGTACAGCTAAATCATCAAGAATATCAAATAGAGCAGCACGTCGATGCGAATCAAGATGGGCAGCCATTTCATCAAGAAGAAGAATGGGAGATCTTTCCGACATCATACCTGTTAGACGTGCATGACACAAAACTAAACCTGTTAGCAGCGCTTTTTGTTCACCTGTTGAACAAGATGTTGCTGCTCTATTTTTATCAGCATAAAAAACCTGCAAATCTGCACGATGTGGTCCTTCTAACGTCCGACCAGCAGCACGATCCATTGCGCGATTATGCCGCAATCGATCACAAAATTGTTCTTCAACTTCAGTTGCTGATATTTCACTAAGAGCTGTTTCTAAAAAACCATCAATTTGCAAAAAAGCTCGTGGAAAAGGTATCTGTGAGGGCATTTGTGTAAACATGTCATTTAAAAGACGAATAACATCAACACGCGCCGCAGAAATAGCTGTCGCCAATTCTGCCATTTGCTTTTCTAAAGCATCAAACCAAGCACAATCTTCATTTCCATCTAAAAACAAACGATTACGTGCGCGCATAGCTCTATCATAATCGGCTATGCGGCGCCTATGCAAGGGATCAATCGCCAAAACCATACGGTCCAAAAAACTACGGCGCTCAAGTGAAGGACCTGTAAAAAGACCATCCATAGACGGTGTTAGGACACTAATATGACAATAATCTGTTAGGCAATCACTCGACTCATTCACACCATTAATATGGACCTTTCGACTGTTATCGCTAACCTCAAAAGCTGTACCAATCTTTACTTCACCATAAAGAGCGCATTCAAGACGCGCAAATACAACAAATCCTCCACCACCACCATCTACAAAGCTAACGTCAGAATAAACAGCACGCCGCAAACCACGACCAGGAGAAAGAAAAGATAACGCCTCTAAAAGGTTCGTCTTACCAGCACCATTATGGCCAGTAAAAACCACATGCTGACCAGAAAAATGAATATTGAAAAAAGAATAATTGCGATAACGTAAAAGCTTCAGCTGCCTCACTGCCACTTTGTGCACATGACTGGCCATGCATTGCAAAACAACTGCCCCTAAACGCGAATAGGCATCAGTACATAGAGCACATTCGCATCATCATTATCACGAATCAGAGCTGGTGCTCCAGCCTCAGCCAACATAAAAACCATCTCATCACTTGAAAGCTGCCCAGCAATATCCAAAAGATAACGTGAATTAAATCCTATCTCAAGCGGTTCAGATGCATAAGTTACTGATAATTGATCTTCTGCACTGCCCGAATCTGGGCTATTAACAACAAGCCTTAACTGTCCATGCTCAATCGTTAATTTAACTGCACGCCCCCGATCACTTGAAATCGTTGAAACACGATCAACTGCAGAAGAAAAGTCCTGCCTATTAACAATTAATTCTTTATCATTTCCAAGAGGGATAACACGTTGATAATCTGGAAATGTTCCATCAATTAATTTTGATGTAAAAATCACAGAGCCTATAGAAAAACGAATTTTTGTCTCCGAAAGCTCTATACATACATCGCTATCATTTTCTTCTGAAAGAAGTTTTTGCAATTCTCCTACAGCTTTACGGGGAACAATAACACCAGGCATTCCCTCAACTCCCGAAGGAGCTTCCATCTCAACTTGTGCCAAACGATGACCATCAGTTGCAACCAAACGCAATTTCAAAACACCATCATTAATAATATGGAAATAAATACCATTAAGATAATAACGGGTTTCTTCAGTAGAAATAGCAAATTGTGTACAATCAAGTAAATGTTTTAAGCCTGATGCCGATAGAGAAAAACGATAACCAAATTGCCCAGGAAGCGACTCTGGAAAGTCTGCCTTCGGAAGACATTGAAGCTGAAAATGTGCACAACCCGAAACAACGGACATTGTACCTGCTTGATTCTCATCGAGGGATAATACAACTTCATTGCTATCAGGAAGTTTTCGAATGATATCATAGAGCAAATGTGCCGGAACAGTTGTTGCTCCAGCTTGTTTAACATTAACTGCAAAAGATTCCATAACCTCTAAATCAAGGTCTGTTGCTTTTAACTGTACACGGACATTTTCTGCATCAATCAACACATTCGATAAAATAGGAACAGTATTACGGCGCTCTACCACACGGTGAACCCGACCAAGAGACTTGAGAAATTGACTGCGATCAACTGTAATACGCATAAAAGCCCCGTATGATTTACTAAAAACTATAAGAATTCCTTAGAATTAAAGAATAGATCCCTTTAGAGAATCGCCTGCTAGAGTTTATTAAACCTCTCTTAAAATGGCAAGTCACTCCTGCATAAGAAAAAATAAATCTTTTCATTAAATTCTTTAAAGTCTCTCCAAAGAAAGAAACGATAAACACTATACAGCCTGTTCTCCAATCAACCGCTTAAGCAACTCAAGTTCCTTAGCCAAGGTCTGATCACCACAAACCAAATCTTCAATTTTACGCACAGCGTGTAAAACTGTTGTATGATCACGCCCACCAAAACGGCGCCCAATTTCTGGTAATGAGCGAGGAGTTAATACTTTTGCTAAATACATTGCAACTTGCCGTGGCTTCACAACCGTACGTGTTCGACGATTAGATAACAAGTCCTGTTTAGAAACATTATAATGGCGTGCTACCGTACGCTGAATTTCTTCAATCCGAATACGCTTAGGTTCACCAGGACGTGTCAAGTGACCTAATAACTCATCAATCCGCTCTAAAGATAAATCAGACTCAAAAGATTGACGAAACAAGAGCTGATTAAATGCACCTTCAATATCACGCCCAGACCCTAAAACCGTTTTCGCAATATATTCCAAGATATCATCAGAAATTGATACCATGCCATCATCTTGTTGTGCCACCTTCAACCGCTGGCGCAACATTTGCAAACGCATTTCATAATCTGGTGCTTCAATTTCAAGAGCGACCCCTCCCTGAAGACGAGAGCGAACGCGAAGATCAAGCGATTCTAATTCTGCTGGTGGACGATCTGCAGCGACAACAACCTGTTTTGCACTATCAAGCAACATATTAAGCAAATGGCAAAACTCATGTTGTATCGACTTACCCTGCAAAAACTGCATATCATCAATAATCAAAAGGTCGATATCACGAAGCTGTTCTTTAAAAGAAAGAGCATCATTATCACGAATAGCTGTTGCAAAACGCCACATAAAATATTCAGCAGTTAAATAAATAACGCGCGCAGACGTTAAACGCTTCAATGCAGAAGCAGCAATCGCTTGAAGCAAATGTGTTTTTCCTAAGCCAACAGATGCGTGAATAAAAAGAGGATTAAAACGCAAAGCACTTTTATGCCCTTCTGCAATGGAACGCGCTGCTGCTAAAGCAACACGATTAGAAGCCCCCTCAACAAAACTTTCAAAAGTATAGCGAGAATCAAGTGGAGATCCAAAAACTCCCGTTTGAGAATTCTTAACTGAATGCTCTGCGCAACTTTCAACAAAAGATGAAGTCGCCTGCTCCTCTAGCACAACAGGAGGAACACTTCTTTTACAAACGACATCTCTTGAAACGCGTTCCATACCACGAACAATAACTTCAACACGAAGAATTGCTGAATTCTCTTGTTTCCATAAATGTGTCAGAAGAGAACCATAGTGATTATTAATCCATGAACGTAAAAAAGCAGTAGGAACAGAAAGCTTTACAAGAGTATGACTATATTCAGCAAGCTTCACACGTCCAAACCAACTGGTATAAGCCTCAACACCAACCTGCACCTTTAATTGCGCCATAACACGTATAAAAGCCGCCGCACTTTCCTCCTCTGAAACAATAGAATGCCCTATAGAAGCATTTCTACAAACGTTCTCATCACTTTCCGTCATCCTATTCTTTATTATGTTCTCTGCCGACAGGATATTTACCGAAACCCTTTTAAAGGAACTAGCTTTAGAGTTCAATTTATCCACCATCTTCCATCCTGATAAAAATAAAATTTTGTCCTGCCAAACAACTAAAATAAATCTAGCGAAGGCAAAACGCCCTACCCCAAATAAGATTACTCACCCTCCCCTAGGATAGCCTCATCACAACCCCACTAACAAAGATGACCAATAAGATTTACTTGCACTCATGATATGACCCACCCTTCTAAAATGGTAAACATATCCATTAAGAAAACTAAAAAACCGTCAGAAAACCTCTCCAACACAAAAGTTTCGAAAAGCCTAAATCAAAACATCTTGTATTCAACAAAATACAGAATAATGCGCTGATGTGACCCCTTCATGCTTCTTAGTCTTCATAAGAACCATACAAAACAGCAGAGGTAAAATGCAAGAGGTCAAAATAAAATCAAAAAACCCGAAAAAAATGCTTATATTAATGAGGACTGAAAAAAATATTGATTCAATTCATTTTTTTTCTCTAAATTTACCAATAATTAAAGAATCTCTTCAGATTTAAAAAAAAAAATAAAATGCTTGACAAAAAAGACTCTGTACAAATCCACAAAGCTTGTGGATAACCATACCTCCCCCTATAAACTTTCTCTCCTTTTTCAAGTGGAGAATCATTATCGATTCTTATTTTCAATAGAAACTTTTTGAAATAATAAACAAAAAGCCAGCATCCTCATGGATACTGGCTTTGTTCTCAATTAAAGGAGAAAAGCTTAAACGCTGAGAGCCTTCAAACGTTTAGCTAAACGCGATACTTTCCTCGCAGCAGCATTTTTATGAAAAACCCCTTTAGAAACTGCACGCATAATTTCAGGCTCAAAATTCTTAAATGCAATCTCTGCAGATGCCTTATCGCCACCCGCTAAAGCATCATCAAACTTACGTATAAAAGTACGAACGCGTGAACGGCGGGCCTTATTAACCTGTGTGCGCGCCGCAACCTTGCGCACCGCTTTTCGAGCAGAAGGTGTATTCGCCATAAATATAATCTCTCTTTCAACACCTTGGTAAAATGAGTCTCAATAACAACTCTACCAATATAAATAAATCCAACCCAAGCAAAACTATAAAGCTGCCTATAACTGTGTGGTTTATAGCGCAATCCTAAAGCTAACGTCAATTAGATTTTCAAAGATAGCCATAAAAAAACGAAGCCAAACTCTTTGATCCGCAACTTTATAGCTTAATAATAGATATTCCTTAACAAACAAAAGAATTTAAACGGCTAACTTACGCAAGACATATTGCAAAATTCCACCATGATGCAAATAATCTAGCTCATCTTCAGTATCAACACGGCATAATAATGGAACGGTTTTTACCGTACCATCAGAAAAAGTAATTTTCGCTACAGTCTTTTGACGAGGTTTCAAGTTATGAATCCCTTCAATTGTCACCTTTTCATCTCCCTTTAAGCCTAAAGATTTCCAACTTAGTCCCTCTTCAAAGACAAAAGGGACAATGCCCATACCAACAAGATTAGAGCGATGAATCCTTTCAAAAGACTGCACAATCACTGCTTTGACACCAAGAAGATTGGTCCCCTTGGCAGCCCAATCGCGGGATGATCCATTACCATATTCAATACCTGCAAAAACAACGAGTGGAATACCTTCTTGTTTATACGCCATTGCTGCATCGTAAATGGTTTGTTCTACCGCTGACGGATAATGAACCGTATAACCTCCTTCTCGACCATTTTTCCCTAACATGAAATTACGAATGCGAATATTGGCAAAGGTCCCACGCACCATAACTTCATGATTCCCACGACGCGTTCCATACTGATTAAAATCAGCCACTTTAACACCATGATCCATTAAATATTTTCCGGCAGGAGAAGCTGCTTTAATAGAACCAGCAGGAGAAATATGATCCGTCGTGATTTTATCACCAAATAAACCTAAAATCCGTGCATCTTTAATATCTGGTAAGATATCAGGTGTTTTCTGCATATCATCGAAATAAGGTGGATTGCGTACATAGGTGGATTGCTCATCCCAAGAATAGGTAGAACCCGTAGGAATCTGAACTTTTTGCCAATTTTCATCTCCCTTAAAAACATCTGCATACTTTTCGGCAAAAACCTTCCGCGTGACATTTTTTTCGATAAACTCCTGTATTTCTTGAGAAGTTGGCCAAATATCTCTCAAATAAATGGGGTGGCCATTTGAATCTTCACCTAGAGGCTCCTTGGTTAAATCTTTACACACCGTCCCGATGAGCGCATGTGCAACAACTAACGGTGGTGAAGCTAAATAATTCGCTTGCACATCAGGGGAAACACGCCCTTCAAAATTACGATTTCCTGAAAGAACCGCAGATGCAATTATACCATTGTCATTAATCGTTTTGGAAATAGCTGGATGCAAAGGACCAGAATTCCCAATACATGTTGTGCACCCAAATCCTACTAAGTTAAATCCTAATGCATCTAAATCTTTTTGCAGACCCGAATTTTGAAGGTAAGCTTCAACGACTTGTGAACCAGGTGCAAGAGAAGTTTTTACCCATGGTTTACTCTTAAGACCCTTTGCCACAGCATTTCGTGCCAAAAGACCCGCTGCAATAAGAACACTTGGATTCGATGTATTCGTACACGACGTAATCGCAGCGATCACCACATCACCGTGACCAAGCGTATATTCTTCACCCTCAACCTGATAACGCTTATCTTGTCCAGAAGTCTTCTTATAGTCTTCGACCAATGCCTTCTCAAAACCCTGCCCAACATTTTCCAACGCAATACGTCCTTCAGGACGTTTAGGACCAGCCATAGAAGGGACAACGGTTCCCATATCTAATTCAATTGTATCACTAAAAATGGGATGAGCCACCATTTCATCATGCCACATCCCTTGTGCTTTGGTATAAGCCTCCACTAAGGCAATCCGACTTTCATCACGCCCTGTCATATTGAGATAACGCACTGTCTCCTTATCAATTGGGAAAAAACCACACGTTGCTCCATATTCAGGTGCCATATTTCCAATCGTTGCCCGATCAGCAAGCGTCATATGCTCCAAACCAGGACCAAAAAACTCAACAAATTTACCGACAACACCCTTCCGACGTAGCATTTGGGTCACCGTTAATACGAGATCGGTGGCTGTTACACCTTCCTTAAGTTTACCTGTTAGACGAAAACCAATCACTTCAGGTAACAACATAGAAACAGGTTGGCCTAACATTGCTGCTTCTGCTTCAATACCACCAACACCCCAACCTAAAACCCCTAAACCATTTACCATAGTCGTATGCGAATCAGTTCCCACACAGGTGTCAGGATAAATCGTCTCACAGCCCTCTTCATTCTTCATCCATACACATTGTGCTAAATATTCTAAGTTAACCTGATGACAAATCCCTGTTCCTGGAGGAACAACGCGAAAATTTTGAAAGGCTTGTTGCCCCCATTTAAGGAAACGATAACGTTCACCATTGCGTTCATATTCATGCTCAACGTTTTCCTTAAAAGCCATGGAATTGCCAAAAGCATCAACAATAACTGAGTGATCAATGATGAGATCAACGGGAATGAGAGGATTGATTTTTTCAGCGTTACCGCCAAGTTTAACCATAGCATCACGCATTGCAGAAAGATCAACAACTGCTGGAACACCTGTAAAATCCTGCATAAGAACACGTGCAGGACGGTAAGCAATTTCTGCCCCAGCGCTTCCTTTGTCGTTTAACCACTTAGCAACATTGAAGATATCCTCTTTTTTAACTGTGCGACCATCTTCGAATCGCAATAAATTTTCGAGAATAACTTTCATCGAAAACGGTAAACGAGAAACACCTTCAAGTCCGTTCTTCTCCGCTTCAATCAAGCTATAATAAATATATTCTTTGCCACCAACATTTAATACTCTACGACAATTAAAGCTATCAATTTGAGTCATGACTGTCCACCCTCATACTATAACCACCCAATTTCCAGGAATGAACAACACAAACTACGAGTCAAGGTCGCAGCTTGAGCGCAGACGCAATTACCTCCGCCATCCATTTCCCCTCCACCCTCTAGGCATAATGCGGAAATCAGCGCCAGAAACCATTTTACACCAGATATTGATGTAAGGTATCCCTTATAGAACTATTTCTAGAACTATTCTAGGTACAATTGCATAAAAAATGTGTTTTTTATTCTATAATGCAATAAAGAATATGAAAATAAAAACAAAATAGGCAATCACATGGTGTTATCAGGCAAAGATTTAGCCGCTTACAGAAACGAGGAAATTCTGTTTAAAGGTCTTTCTTTTTGTTTATTTTCACAGCAACTTATGACAATCACCGGTCCTAATGGTATCGGAAAGTCTACATTACTCCGAATCATTGTCGGTCTTCTTGAAGCTGCTGAAGGTCATATAATACTTAAAGACCATGATCAAATATACCCTGTTGCAACTGCTTGTCATTATCTTGGTCCTCAAAATGCTATGAAACCTCTCTTATCTGTCATTGATAATTTGCAATTTTGGGCAGATTTTTACGGTCAACATTTACGTTTTGCGCATGAAGCTCTTTCCGATATTGGTCTTTCTAACCTTGAACATTTACCCTTTAACGCTCTATCAACTGGACAACAAAGACGCGTAGCTATTGCTCGCCTTTTGCTCTCCTATCGTCCTCTTTGGATTTTAGATGAACCAATATCTGGGCTTGATAACCATGCCCAAAAACTCCTTGCCCGTATTTTCCAACGTCATCTCAATCAAGGTGGTATGATTATCGCTGCAACTCATAATTCCATAGGCATTCCAGAAAACCATAACATCGCTCTGGAAAAATTTTTACCTCTCTAGGAGAGAATAAAATGAAAGCACTGTTCTGGCGTGATCTTAAACTATTATTAGCGCTACAAGCCACTTCACTAACAGGATTATTGTTTTTTATCGCTGTTGTTGTCATAACCCCCTTTACCATTGGACCAGATCCCAAAATTCTTGCACAAATAGGACCAGGTATATTGTGGTTTGGAGCCCTTCTTGCAGGACTCCTCAATCTGAACAAACTTTTCCAAATCGATCGTGATGATGGTAATCTCGACCAATTTATCCTTTCAGGAAAAAGACAAAGTTTTACACTAATTGTCTTTACAAAATGTCTTGCCCATTGGGTAGGAACAATGCTTCCTCTTATTTTTGCCACACCTATTTTAGCCCTCATGCTCCATTTAGATATAACAATAACTTTTACAACAATACTTACCCTTTTATGCGGAACACCAGCTATTATTTTTATTGGTGCTATAGGCGCTGCACTCGCAACCTCATTGTTGCACAGTACTTTGCTTATTTTTATCATTATCTTGCCGTGGATCATTCCAATTATGATTTTTGGTGTTTCCGCTGCTACAGCCCCAATAAACCCAAATACCTCTTTTCTC
The DNA here is from genome assembly GCF_042195945.1 of Bartonella sp. AP30XZML. NCBI lineage: Bacteria > Pseudomonadati > Pseudomonadota > Alphaproteobacteria > Hyphomicrobiales > Bartonellaceae > Bartonella > Bartonella sp. AP30XZML. Next base: position 61,198 of record NZ_JBHIPJ010000118.1, read on the forward strand.
ACTTCTCTAGCTCTTCTCAGCGCTTTTTCACTTCTTTTGAGTCTCTTTAGCTCTTTTGTTGCTGCGATAACGCTTAAACTTTTATCAGAATAATAAAAGATGATTGCCGCATAGCAAAACTCTGCCTATTATGAATTTTATGAATAAACTATCTCGTACATATAAAATCAGGTTACTCCCTGCAAGTTTCACCCTTTTCATGAAAATAAGCAGAGTCGTCTTACCTTGGTTGGCCGGCATAACATTGTGTTTCCTTATCTTAGGGCTTATTCTAGTGATGCATTCCCCTGATGACTATCAACAAGGCATTACTGTTAAGATTATGTACCTTCATGTACCCTTTGCGTGGTTGTCTACATTCTGCTATGTAACGATGAGTGCAGCGGCATTAGGAAATCTGATTTGGAAATATCATCTTGCTGATGTAGCACTTAAATGTGGAGCGCCTATTGGGGCAATTTTTACCGCCTTGGCTCTCATGACAGGAGCGCTTTGGGGGCGACCTACATGGGGAACATGGTGGGTTTGGGATGCACGATTAACATCAGTTTTAATTCTGCTTTTTATCTATCTCTCCATTATCCTGCTTGGGCGTGCTTTTGACAACCAAGTAAAAGCCGCTCGCGCTACTGCAATTCTTACACTTGTTGGATTTGTTAATATCCCTGTTATTAAATTTTCCGTTAATTGGTGGAATACATTGCATCAACCAGCATCATTGTTACGTGCTGGAGGATCAACAATCGACAATGCTATGTTATGGCCCCTTATAACAATGCTCTTTTGTTTTATCTTTATGTTTATTGCTCTTTATTTGATGGCTATGCGAAATGAAATCAATAGTCATTATATCCGAATACTTCAGATTAAAAAATCCCGTCGTGTACAACAACAGGACGCTTCATCATGCTCGACCTAAATGGCATCCACGGCGGACTTTTAGGAAATCTATCTCAGAAAATTGATTTTTTCCTGAGCACCCTTAAACACGAGCAAATTGTTGTTTTAAGCTATGTGCTTTCTGCAATATCCCTCTTATGTCTTATTGGATATATTCTTTGCAAAGCCCTATACCAAAAAAAAATTCTCCAACATCTAAACAAAAAAGAGCTGTCACAAAAAGATAAAGTATAATGAAAAACATCCCTCCAAAACTTAAAAAAAATATATCTTTACCTGTTCTGCTTGTTTTTTTGGGACCATTTGTGCTTTTTCTTCTTCTCATGATGTTTTTTTTCAACTTTATGGATAAAAAACACCTTCAAGATTCTTCTCTTCTCCCAAACGCATTGGCTGAAAAACCTGCTCCCAATATTCATCTTCCTCTTCTTGATAAAGAAAGTTATCTCAATTCAAAACAGTTTAAAGGACGTGTCACATTGGTCAATTTTTGGGGCTCTTGGTGTTTGCCCTGTCGCGAAGAGCATCCTATTCTTATGCAAATTGCACAAGATAAACGTTTTGATCTGATTGGTATTAATTATAAAGATAATAAAACAAACGCCCTGCGCTTTTTAAACAGTTTTGGTAATCCTTTTAAATTTATTGGCTTTGATATTTCAGGATATACAGCCATTGATTGGGGAATATATGGCCCCCCAGAAACCTTTCTCTTGAATAAAGAGAGCATCATTATTGCCAAACATGTTGGTCCCTTAACATGGCAAATTTATCAAAAAAAAATTCTACCAAAAATTGAACAAGCGATTATGACAGAAGAAAAATAATGCAGGTGTGTAAAAACATAACGTTTTATCATGCTATGTATGCTATTTTATTTATACGGCCACTTATTCTTCTTAGAAAGATTTGACAAGAGTATTATCATTGTTGATTCAAAAACATGTCTAAAGAAATATCTGTAGAACAAACCTCCAAAATATGACAAAAATTTTAAGTAGTTTTCATTTTTCTTTAGCGATTAAATATCTGTTTGGGAGCTTTATTTTTGATTATTTGGACAAAACAATATTGCTATAGAACCATCGTTAGCTTAGTGACAGCAACCAACTATTGTTTTCAAAATCATATAGTATTTTTTCTCCGCTTTTTTATCTGAAATACACATTGTTATGAGGGGACTTCACCACTATTCTCATCTTTATAAAATAATAAATCTGCTCTTTTGCAGCGTCATTTTTATATTTATTCCCATTACACTTATCTGTTCGTAATAGACTCCATAAAGTCTATATTGAATCTATACATTCTTATTCTCTCGATAATTTCCCTTATGATTATAACTAATAAGCTTTATTAAGTCTTAATAAGATAAATTCGAGTAAGAAAATATGACTACAATCAAAAAGTCTCATTTAACAGAGAAGATAAGTTATGAGTGCATAATCAATTTATCAATGAACATTATAAAAGAATTCATTGTAAGAAATAAACTTTTGAGATGTAAAAAGTACAAAAGAAGCTTTTTCGAGAGGAGAAAATATATTTTACAGAGAACTCTTTTTTAAGCACTCTATGACGTAATTACTGATCTCAACAGAACGATCACTCGTATACATTAAAAAAACTCTAAGACAAGCAATATTCTAGAAGTTCATATGAGATTATGCGTAAACTTTTATGACGCAAATAAAATAGGCTTTTGTTGCAATCATCATTTTTTATGAAAAATATTTGATTATGTTTTTTCTTCTAAAAATTCTTGCGGTGTAAAACAATATGTTTTTGAGCAAAATTCACATGTGACTGAAATATATTTATTTTTAACCATTTTATTGCGTTCATCAATAGAAAAGCCTTCTAGGATTCCTTTAATTTTTTCGTGTGAACAAGAACATTGATCGACAAGAGAAAAAGGGTTAAAAACTCTAATACCTTGTTCATGAAAAAGACGGAACAAGAGCTGTTTACTACCGACTTGGGGATCTGTTAATTCTGAACTTTCAATCGTTGCCATGAGTATTTTAGCTTCCTGCCATTGGTTATCCAATTGGGTATGAGTTTTCGTTTCTTCTTGCTTTTGATGAGGGGCATCTATTTTATGATGAGATGATTCTTGGGGTAAAAGTTGGATCAAAATACCTCCAGATCGCCAGCTTTTCTGCTGTTTTCCTTGTTGGTCACGATTAATTAATATAGCAACAGCCAGACGGATATCGGTAGGAATTTGTTCTGATTGATCAAAATAAATACGAGAAGCTTCTTGTAAATTTGATCCATCTAATGCAACTATCCCTTGATAGGGTTGCATATGGGGACCTTGATCAATTGTGAAAGCTAAAGTGCCTTTTCCTAAAAGTGTTTCTGAAGAGGTTTGACCATTGTTTATGGCTTGTTTAAGCTGTTCTTTATCAAAACGAGCGTATCCACGTAAACTGGAAGGAGGCAAAAAATCGCACACCAACATATTAACTGGTCCATCGGAATGAGTTTGTAAAATAAATTTTCCCGTAAGTTTTAGAGAAGTTCCAAGCAGAACCGTTAAAAGTAAAGCTTCTGCTAGAAGATAAGAAACCGGTTCAGGGTATTGATGTCTTGTGAGAATAGAATTTAAAGTTTCCCCAAGTTGTACGGTCCGTCCACGGATATCAAGTTCTTCAACTTGAAAGGGAATAACACTATCATCTTCATGCAAGAAGTTGTTGTTGAGAGAGGCTTCATCTTTAGCTTGTTCACTCATAGCTTTGCCTTTTTTATATAATTTATTGTAGGGAGGCTATTGTGGAGAGAAAAACGCATCTTGTAAACACCAAGAAAGAATTGCTTTTTGAGCATGAAGACGATTTTCAGCCTCATCGAAAACAACGGAGTGCGGTCCATCAATCACAGAATCAACCACTTCTTCACCACGATGAGCAGGAAGACAATGCATAAAAAGAGCATCAGATTTTGCTAATTTCATGAGAGATTCATTGACTTGATAAGGCTGAAAAATAGAATGACTGCGAGCACGAAATTCTTGTCCCATGGAGACCCATGTATCGGTCATAATACAATCAGCATCTTGAGCCGCTTTTTGGGGATCATGGGTTAGTGTAAGATGCGCTCCTCGTTCACGTGCCCAATGTATAAATTTCTCCTGTGGTTCACTGCCCTTTGGAGTAGCAATACGCAAATGAAAATCAAAAAGAGCTGCGGCTTCAATTAAGGAATGGAGCACATTATTACCATCCCCCATCCACGCAAATATTTTGCCAGCAATTGGCCCTCTATGTTCCTCATAGGTTAAGATATCTGCTAGAATTTGGCAAGGATGTGTATCATCTGTAAGAGCATTAATGACAGGAATTTGTGCATATTGTGCCAATTCGAGCATACGTTGGTGTTTCGTTGTTCGTAATATCACTATATCCACAAAACGGGATAAAACGCGCGCCGTATCAGCTATGGTTTCACTATGACCAAGTTGCATCTCTGAACCCGTGAGCATGATTGTATCTCCGCCAAGCTGGCGCATACTGATATCGAATGAAATACGGGTTCGTGTGGATGGTTTTTCAAAAATCATCGCAAGTGTTTTACCTATAAAAGGTTTTGAATCTTTTCCTGCTTTAAAAGATGCTTTAAGGATCTTTGCATAATCGATCAGTGCACGTGCTATTGCTGGCGTTAAAATGGATAAGTCCGTGAAATGACGAAGAGCATTTGTCATGTGTGTGATATTTGTCTTTCTTTGTTTACTTGCGAAAGATAAGCTATTGCTTTTTCAATACGATGTAAACTTTCATCTATTTCTTCTTCCCTAATGATAAGAGGAGGCAATAAGCGCACAACGTTGTTGTTGGCTGCAACGCTTAAGAGATATTCATTTTCCAAAGCATTAACGACAAGATTTGAAGGTACAATACACTGAATACCCAACATAAGCCCCATCCCCTGAACTGCGCAGATAATATCAGGATAGATATTGAGAATGTACAAAAGTCCACTTTTTAGTTTATCCCCCATACGCTGAACATGGTTGAGAAAACTTGGCTCTAACAAAATATCAAGAACACTATTTCCTACAGCCATTCCAAGAAGATTTCCTCCAAAGGTTGAGCCATGTGTCCCAAGTGTCATGCTTTTTGCAACTTTATCCGTTGCAAGGCAAGCACCTAATGGAAATCCCCCTCCTAATCCTTTTGCGAGGGTAAGAATATCAGGCGTGATATCACTCCATTCATAAGCAAAAAGCTTTCCTGTTCGTCCTATACCCGTTTGGACTTCATCTAAAATCAATAACAGACCATTATCATCGCATATTTTGCGCAAAAATCTTAAATATTCATGAGGAACCGTTCGTATTCCTCCTTCTCCTTGAATAGGTTCAATAAGAATAGCGGCGGTATTTTTATTAATAGTGTTACGCAAAGCGACTTCATCACAAAAAGGTACTTGAATAAATCCACCAGCTTTAGGTCCAAAGCCTTCAAGATATTTTTCATACCCAGTCGCAGCAAGTGCAGCAAGTGTACGTCCATGAAATGCCCCTTCAAAAGTAATTATTTCAATGCGTTCTGAATGACCAGCAGCATAGTAATAATGGCGTGCAGTTTTGAATGCGCACTCCAATGCTTCAGTACCTGAATTGCAGAAAAAAACCTTATCCGCAAAACTATTTGCACAAAGCCGCGTGGCAAAAGATGCTTGTTCAGGAGATTGAAAAATATTAGAAACATGCCAAAGTTTTTCAGCTTGTATTTTGAGCGTATCAACTAATTTTGGATGTGAATACCCTAATGCGTTAACAGCAATACCAGATGTGAAATCAAGATAATGTTCTCCTTTATCGGAAATAAGCCATACACCATGCCCTTGTTCAAAATGCAAATTTCGTCGTGCGAAGCATTCATAAAGTGGTTGTATAGAGACGACATCCATCATAATTCCCTTTATATTTTAGTCTTTTCAATATATATACAAAGCAACACTACAAATAAAACAGCATGGTATATTTCGTTACGGTGCTTTCAACATTTCATTACGATTAGTGATTACACCTATAGAATAGATCATTACACCAATTGAAAAAAAGTCAATGAGGGTTCTACAAATAAGCATTTTGGGAAAAAGCCTTAAACAAAAGTGAAAGTTTAACCTATGATTGATTTGCAAGTTGGGGAAAACATTCTAAATAAACTCTTCAAGAGGTAAAGACTCTTGTCATAGAGTGAGTGCATATTGTAATTTACAATATAATAAGCAAGATGATGTGTTTTGATTTGTAAATCCACAGGTTGGATGATTTTTTTATGCTCACGTAGAGTGTAAAGTTCTTTCATTCAGCGTAATGAAACATTATTTAAACATTTGAAGATGCAACGGGGGAGAGCATCTTAGTGACGTAATCGGAATGGAGTGCTGGTATGGGTTGGACATGTGAACGCGTTGAGCTTCTTAAAAAGCTTTGGAGTGAAGGGTTAAGTGCAAGTCAAATTGCTGCTCAATTAGGTGGGGTCAGTAGAAATGCAGTCATCGGCAAAGTACATCGATTAAAGTTACCAGGACGTGGTAAGACAGCACAAGGAAGCACGCGTGCGCAAAAAACTCCCGTGGGAAGCAGCAGTCCATCATCTCCACGTGTGCGTCGCAACACATCCACGGTATCGCCAATAAACACATCATCTGTAAGTATTGAAGAAACAGCTTTAAAGACAGAATTTGTAGTGGAAGATGTAAAAGAAGTTGATATGTCCACAAAATCCAATGTCGTTGTGCCTATATCACGTCAACTTAATCTTCTACAATTGAGTGAAAATACATGTAGATGGCCGGTTGGCGATCCATTATCAGCAGATTTTCATTTTTGTGGTGCAGATTCTGATGAAAATAGCCCCTATTGTGCCTTTCATGCTAAGCTAGCATTTCAACCAATATCTGAAAGACGTCGGATAAGAGTATAATACCCACGGTAGAATCTCATATTCTACGCCTTCTGCGCTTCGTTATTAAATTTTATTATCGAATTATTATGAGAAAGAAATTTGATGGAGCTTTTAATGAATGAAAAAAATTCTTCATGAAACTATTCAACGAAACTGTATCTTTTGGTGCTATTGCGCAGCTGTGTGTTGTAAAGTTATATTACTGTTTATTTTCATAATTTTCTTTAATTTAGTTGTACTGCTTTTAACACTATCCATAGCAACATCTTTTGAATAAGATCGTTTCTCAATTTCTCATGTTTTTATTCTTCGTGTATTTAATAGAGTAATGCTGTGGTTTATAAAAATAATTTATTGCTTTGCAACCTGAATGAGATCCATCTATATCTCTCTCATTTTAAGTCCTATTATATTGAATCAATCAAAATCTTTCGTTTGGGCGTCACGAGCGAGATGAGAACTGTGGAGAGTTAAAAACACTTAAAGAAAAGCATGCCTCTTATAAATGCTTTCAAGTGCCAAGGACTTAAAGGGTTGTTGCAACATTGGGAGATGGCAAAGTGTATGATGATGCCAGCTTGCTCTTTTATTAAGTATAAAGATAGTGAGTGCTTCATGGATTTATCGTTATACTCTTCACGAATGCCGTCGCAAAATAGGCTTGGGAGCGTTGAGAGATGTTTCTTTAAAACAAGCCTGTGAATATATGCAATTCAATGTCATTCTGTTTTGCGTGAGGGATGTGCCCCGTTAAAGAATGCGAAAAACAAAAGCGTAAAGCAATACGTAGAATGTAAAATAATATCTTTATAATTTTTTATAAAAAATTATAAAGAAGGGAATATTGTATTCAAGGCTCTTACGAAATATACAAAAACAATAAATTATAAGTATAAATAAATATAAAATCTAGAGCGACCACAATAACATCACTTTCCTTCTCCCGACACAAAACGGCGCAACCAAACATAAAGCGCACCTTCTCCGCCATGCTGACGCGCTGCTTGCTCAAACGCGTGGACATAATATCGAAAAGCTGGTGTTGATAACCAATACGGAACAAATCTATACAAAGCTCCATCGCTCCCAACGGATCGTCCTTTTCCTGTAATCACAAGGACATAACGCAATCCTCTCTGCTGAGAGGACTGTAGAAATTTTTTTAATAAAAAATAAGCTTCTTCCTGCATATAACCATGGAGATCAAGACGCGCCTCAAGAGGACAACGACCTTGGGAAATTTTACGATATGCAACATGATCAAAGAAATGAATCTTTTGTGCTTGTGTAACTGACCTCTTTTCTCTTTTAATAATTGTCGAGGATTGTTGATTTTCCTGAGACAATGAGGAGATTTGAGTTACAGGCTGTTTTTTATCATTAATATTTGCAATAGTTTCTGAAGCAGAAGAGAGCATCTTACCGTGAAGCGGTGTTATCGTACGACAAACCATCTCCCATAAAAAACGATCTTGTGGAGCCAATAAATCTATTTTTTGTCTCCATTTACTTGAGGACATTTTAATTTCTCATAAATCATTGAATGCTTATGGAAGAAAAACAAAAAGTATTTTAATTTTCATTTTCTGTAGCAAAAAGCTTCCAGTTGGGATCTGACGATAAACTATTGCGAACAAAAGTCCAAATATCCCTGATTTCTACAATAGCATCAGGATCACCGTCTATACGCTCGCCCTGTTCATTATAAGTAACAGAAATCATCTCACTGACAATACGTATCGTTAAAAGTTCATCTTTTTCTTGTATTGCCGCCGCAACAAATTCGATCTTATTAATTCCAACAAAAGTGAATTCTATTCTTTCTTTATTTTTTTCTCGTTGCTCAATAGCCGTACAAAAGCTCTCAAAAACATCCTGACAAAGCAAGCTTTTAAGTTGATTGCGATCACCTTTGGCAAAAGCTATTACAATCATTTCATACGCAATTTGTGCACCTTTTATAAAAAGTTGAGGAGAAAAATGAGGATCAATTCTATGCAATTCCCGCAAATTTTTATTCAAAACACTCCCCTCCGGTGAAATTTTATCAATTTCACTAAAGTCGTCTTTTTGTGAATTTTTCTGATGAGGGAACGAAACAATATTATCAGCCGTTTCTGCTTCAACTTGTTTTTTAGAACGTCGTGAATAAGGATCAAAGGGTGGCTTTTCAAACCCAATTCGTTTCCCTAATACATTACGGAGTTGCACAAAAATAACAACCATAACAACAAGAGCTATGACAAGTATAACGTCAAATTCCATAGGCGCTGTCAATCTCCAAAGCTTAAGTCTCTAATAAACATTGCAGTCAATACCATTTATCAATAAATATGTAAAATAAGGAATCTTATCATTCAAATATTTTTATAGATTTTGTATTTAAACGGAGTTCTCTTAAGAATTTCTCCCCCTACTCATCCAGAAGGAAACTTTCATGTGATAAAACTTTATTCTATAAATCCTCGTTTTTTTGTTGTTATCTTTCTTTGCATTCTTTTAATCGAGATTGCTGGTTTTATCTTTGTTGGTCAAGAAATTGGTATTTTGGCAACCTTGAGTTTGGTTATTCTCACAACCATAGCTGGGGTTGTTTTATTGCGAATTCAAGGGATTAGCCTTTTAAAAAATATACAAAATGAACTTATCCAAGGACGTACATTAGAGAATAATATTATTAATGATGCTTTCATCATGTTTAGTGCAATTTTACTTATTCTTCCCGGCTTTGTCACTGATCTCTTGGGAATATTACTTCTTATTAAACCAATTCGCTCTGTTGCTTGGCATTTCTTTGCATCATTAAAAAACAAAATGAATCCCAATACTAGAAGAAAAAATAACTCTGAAAAAATAATTGATCTTAAAGCAGAAGATTACACAATTCATGATACGACAGAATCTCCATGGCGCAAAAATGATGATAACCATTGAAATGCCTAAAAAATCTGTAACAAACTAAAAAAATATTCAAGATAAAGAGCGCATTTCTTGCAACCTTTTGCAAGGCGTGATAACCAATCTGGTCTTTAGATCTAAAATAAATATACATATTATAATGAGAGAGGTTTGTCGTATGGCCGAAGGTGAAATGAATAACAGTGGTGGAGAGCCGGTTTTTGCTGTATTAACTCAATATTTAAAAGATTTATCATTCGAAAACCCTGGTGCTCCTCGTTCATTGCGTGCACGTGAAAAATCACCACAAATTGATATCAATATTAACGTCAATGCTAACCCAATTGGTGATGACAATTACGATGTCGTTTTGTCTCTCTCCGTCAAAGCCAATGATGAAACTGAAACCTTGTTTCATGTAGAACTTATTTACGGTGGTGTTTTCCACCTTAAAAACATTCCACAAGAACATGTTATGCCACTGGTCTTTATTGAATGTCCCCGTCTTTTATTTCCATTTGCTCGCCAAATTATATCTGATGCTACTCAAAGTGGTGGTTTTCCACCTTTGTGGATTGATCCTATTGATTTTGCAGCACTCTTCCAAAAGCGTCTTTCTGAAGAACAAAAAGACAATCAAATACAGCCCTCTTAAAAATTTATTTTTTTGCTATCAAAAAGCCCCTTGATATATTATTGGTATATTAGGGGCTTTTTTCCTTTAGACGACTTTTGCGGCATGATAAGCCGCAAGCATTGCAATATTGACAACATCTGTATCGCTTCCACTAAACGGTACAATTTGGACAGATTTTTCCAATCCAATTAAAATAGGACCAATGATGGTTGCTTCACCGAGTTCTTGTAACATTTTGCTTGCAATGGAAGATGCGTGATATCCAGGCATAACCAAAATGTTAGCAGGCTCCGTTAATCCCATAAATGGATATTGCTGCATCAATTTGGAATTGAGTGCCACATCAGCACTCATTTCTCCATCAAACTCAAAATCAACTTTGCGTTCATGCAAAATATTAATCGCATCCTGAATTTGCTGCGTCGTCTTCCCTTTCATATAACCAAATGTAGAAAATGCTAAAAATGCTACCCGTGGTTGATATCCAAATCCTCGCACAAATGAAGCTGCTTGTTCCGCTATATCTGCAAGTTCTTCAGCATTAGGATTTTCATAAACGGCTGTATCCGTAATAAACACAATTCGTCCACGGCAAATAGCCATTGAAATACAAATCAATCGTTCTTTTGGTTTTTCATCAATTGCACGACGTATATCGATCAACGCTGTTTCATAATTGCGTGTCACCCCTGTAACCATTGCATCAGCATCTCCTAGTGCCACCATACACGCAGCAAAATAATTGCGATCATTATTGATACGACGATGACAATCACGCAACAGCCAACCTTGACGCTGCATTTTTTTATAAAGATAATTCGCATAAGCATCTGTACGGCAAGAAAGCTTAGCATTCATAATAGAAATACCTTCACGCTCCAGATCAATTCCAGCGATAACAGCCGCTTCTCTTACTTGCTCTTCACGACCAACCAAAATCGCTTGTCCCAATTTTTGATGAACATAGGAAACGGCTGCCCGCATAACTTGCTCTTCTTCACCTTCTGCAAAGACAATTTGTTTTGGCGCTTGACGAACATGGTTATAAACCCCACGCATCATCGAGGAAGTAGGATCACGTCTCGCATTCAAATCGCGCTCATAGGCCTCTAAATCATCTATGTTCTTTTGCGCAACACCGCTTTCCATTGCTGCTTTTGCTACCGCTATTGAAACAACCGTAAATAAACGCGGATCAAAAGGAACAGGGATGATATAGTTAGGACCAAACTTTAATCGCTTTCCATGATAAGCTTCTGCAACGCTGTCAGGCACTTCTTCATGCGCTAAATTAGCAAGAGCCTTTGCCGCAGCAATCTTCATGTCTTCATTAATAACTCTTGCACGCACATCAAGCGCACCACGAAATATATAAGGAAAACAAAGAACATTATTAATCTGATTTGGATAATCGGAACGTCCTGTTGCGACAATGGCATCATGACGCACTTGCATAACCTCTTCCGGCGTAATTTCTGGATCGGGATTAGCCATAGCAAAAATGATCGGCTGGGGTGCCATGGATCTTACCATTTCAGGAGTAAGAGCACCTTTAGCAGAAACCCCAAAAAATATATCTGCACCTTCCATTGCTTCCATAAGCGTACGTTTATCTGTTTGAATAGCATGCGCAGATTTCCACTGATTCATTCCCTCTTTGCGTCCTTCATAGACCACACCCTTTGTGTCACATAATATGATATTTTCGGAACGAAAGCCCATCGCTTTAATCAATTCAATACAAGCAATCCCTGCAGAACCAGCACCATTACAGACTAACCGCGTATTTTGCATATCACGCCCTGTTAAAGTCAAAGCATTGAGAACACCCGCAGCAACAATAATCGCTGTACCGTGTTGATCATCGTGAAAAACAGGTATATTCATCATCTCGCGTAGGCGGCTTTCAATCATAAAGCACTCTGGCGCCTTAATGTCTTCAAGATTAATTCCACCAAAAGAAGGTTCTAAATGGCGCACCAAATTGATAAAACTTTCTGTATCGTTTATATCAATTTCTAAATCAATGGAATCAATATCCGCAAAACGCTTAAACAACACTGCTTTGCCTTCCATGACCGGCTTAGAGGCAAGTGCCCCTAAGTTGCCTAACCCTAAAATAGCGGTTCCATTTGAAATAACAGCAACAAGATTACCTTTTGCTGTATAATCATAAGCTAGCGCTGGATTTTGAGCAATTGCCTTAACTGGAACTGCAACACCTGGTGAATAAGCAAGTGCTAAATCATGCTGTGTTGCCATAGACTTTGTTGCAATAATCTCAAGCTTTCCTGGTCGACCACGACTATGAAAATCTAGAGCTTCTCTTTCGCTCGCACTGTAAACAGTTTGAGACATTTTCTGATCCTGCTCGCTCTTTTTCATCTCACTTTATTTTCTCCAAAAACAGTGTAAATTTTGCTTGATAATGCGTATAGTCATTAAATTTGATTCATATATTAGAAATCGCTATTCTTGCCTTAGCAAATCTAATGATGCGTTGCAATTTAGAGATAAATAGATATTGAAGTAAACAAAAAAGAGTAAAAACTTCACTTAAAGGAAACAGGCCTCGTACAAATGGATAAAAAAAACAATCATAAAAATAATTTAATTCCACAGCCTGCCTCCCCATCTGCTTCCTCTCAAGAACGTCTTACACCTATGATGGAGCAGTACATAGAAATCAAAGCCGTCCATCATGATTCCCTTCTCTTTTACCGAATGGGGGATTTTTATGAATTATTTTTTAATGATGCGATTGAAGCTGCTCAGGCTTTAGGAATCACACTCACAACACGCGGAAAACATTTAGGACAAGATATTCCTATGTGCGGTGTTCCCGTTCATGCAGCAGATGATTATTTACAAAAACTGATTGCTTGTGGTTACCGAGTTGCTGTTTGTGAACAAATAGAAGATCCTGCTGAAGCAAAAAAACGTGGCTCAAAATCTGTTGTTCGGCGTGATGTTGTTCGCCTTGTAACCCCTGGAACGATAACAGAAGAAAAACTCCTTGATCCAACACGCGCAAATTATTTTATGACACTTTCCCGTATAAAAACTAGCGATGGAGAGGAATTTGCTCTTTCTTGGATTGATATCTCAACAGGCATATTTCGTGTAACAGAGAGCCGCCAAGAAAAACTTTTAGCAGATATTATGCGTGTGGATCCACAAGAAATCATTGTTTCTGATTCATTTTTTCATGATAAATCTCACAAGTCACTTTTTAGTGTTCTTGATCGTATCGTTTCACCTCAACCTGCTTGTCTCTTTGATGCACTCACCGCTGAACGCGATATTTGCAATTATTTTAAACTCTCAACTCTTGAAGGCGTTGCCGATTATTCACGCTGTGAACTCTCTGCAATTGTAGCTGCTATTCGTTATATCGAAAAAACACAAATCACGCATCGCCCTCCCCTCATGCAGCCTGAGCGCCAAAATGAAAGTGCAACTCTTTTTATTGATGCTGCAACCAGACTAAGCCTTGAACTTATTCGAACGACATCAGGTCAACGGGATGGAAGTTTATTAAAAGCTATTAATCGCACTGTAACAGGAGGAGGATCACGCCTTCTTATTGACCGCCTTATTGCTCCCCTCACAACTCCTTCAGCTATTGATACGCGTTTGGATTCTATCGATTTTTTTCTACATAATCCTTCTCTTGCGGAAGCGATAAAACTTATTTTAAAGGGGGGACCAGATATGCCCCGCGCCGTTTCACGTTTGGCTCTTGGACGAGGAGGTCCCCGTGATATGGCGACAATCCAGCGCGGCTTTGAAATCATTCGTGAATTGCATCAACTTCTTAATAATGAGCTTCTGCCTCAAGAAATAAGTGATGTACAACAGGTGTTCTCAAACTTACCCACAGCGTTGTACTTTCATTTAGAACAAACATTAGCTGATGATCTCCCACTCCTTAAACGTGATGGTGGTTTTATTCGTTCAAATTATCATAAAGAGCTCGATGAAATGCGTGCTTTACGTGATGAATCGCGCCGTGTCATTGCTGAACTTCAAGCGCAATATGCCCAAGAAACAGATATTAAGACTCTTAAAATAAAGCATAATAATATTCTAGGTTATTTCATTGAAGTAACCAGTACACAAGCATCTGCCCTTACAAATAATCCACAAGCTAAAGCACGTTTTATTCATCGGCAAACAATGGCAAACGCTATGCGTTTTACGACAACAGAGCTTGCTGACCTTGAAAGCCGTATTGCCCATGCTGCCAATCACGCATTGACACTTGAACTAGAGATTTTTGATATTCTCGTTCAGGAAATTACCGAACAAGTTGATTTTATTCGTAAAGCCTCTGAAGCACTTGCTATTTTAGATGTCTCTGTCGCCTTAGCATATCTTGCTGAAGAACAAGGCTATTGCCGCCCTAAAATTGATCTTTCACTTACCTTTCATATCACAGCAGGACGCCATCCTGTCGTCGAGCAAGCACTCTGCAAACAAGCAGCAGAACCTTTTATTGCCAATAATTGTGATCTCTCTGTGCAAGAAAATCAGCAATATGCAGCAATCTGGCTGTTGACAGGGCCTAATATGGGAGGAAAATCAACTTTTTTGCGGCAAAATGCTCTCATTGCTATTATGGCGCAAATGGGGTCCTTCGTTCCAGCGACTTCAGCACATATTGGTGTCGTTGATCGCCTGTTTAGTCGTGTCGGGGCTTCCGATGATCTTGCACGGGGGCGCTCAACCTTTATGATGGAAATGGTTGAAACAGCAACGATTCTCAATCATGCTAGCCATCATTCCCTTGTTATTCTTGATGAAATAGGACGTGGAACCTCAACCTTTGATGGACTTTCTATTGCTTGGGCTGCTGTTGAATATCTCCATGAAGTTAACCATTGTCGTGCTATTCTCGCTACCCATTTTCATGAAATGACTGCACTTACCGAAAAACTTGACAGACTGCATAATGTAACCATGAAAGTCAAAAATTGGGATGGTGATGTAGTTTTTCTTCATGAAATCACACCAGGAGCTGCTGACCGTTCCTATGGTGTACAAGTCGCAAAGCTTGCTGGACTTCCCCCAGCCGTTATTACACGAGCAACAGATGTACTCCATCAATTAGAACAAGGTGAAATGGCTGGAAAAGGACATAAACTCATTGATGATTTACCACTCTTTTCTCTTAAAGCAACATCTCCCGTCAATGAAGCAAGAAACAAACATTGTGTACTTCACGAAGCTTTAAAAAATATCCATCCCGATGAACTCTCCCCTAAACAAGCTTTAGAAGCAATTTACCACCTCAAACAGCTTGAAAAGAGTAACCCTTTATAGAAAACAAATGTTATTTTTTATTAAAAAGCTTTCTTAATAGGAGATAAAGTATCCCTTTTTGATATGCCACAGCACAAACTGTTGTTTACCGTATTCCCATCTCTTTTCTACACAATATATTTTGATAAGTGTAATGCATATAGAGGCAAAATCCTATGCATTATATTTCATATTTCCTTAGATCAACATTGGCCCGTATACAAAAAATTGGTCAATATCGACTATTTTTACAAGATAGTCGTTTTTTGCAAAGATTGTCATGAAATCTCCTCCACCTTGCAAATACGCAACATTTAATGAATTATGCTTTTTCACAATCAATATTATTGTTATCATAGCAACAGTTTTAGTTTAAAGCTGTCGGTGTTGGGATGCCTCCCCATTTTTCATAATAAATTCATGGATAATGGATCTCGCATTTTCTTCACATTTTAAGTTATAAAGAGCTCTTTTACTGTTTTCATATGAAACATATAATCAGATATATCACAGCAGTACTTTATTTTCATAAACATCCTTGAACTCCTTCCCGCACCTCAAAGGATAAGGATTTTCATTCGAATCAAGTCTGCAAACAGTCCAGATTCTAAGGGATTTACCTTAACTTCCTAGTCATGTAATTCACTTAAACTCAAAGTTTGATAAACAAGTCTAAGAATATTCACCACACACTAAATATATTAAGTAGGATGTCGTATATCACAGCTCTAAATGACAGTGTTTTTACGGTAAAACAAGATAATGCCACCAGTACAATAAATATCTTTCATAAATTATGAGTAATAAGAAACCATAATCTCATATAAGATTGGAATATGATATGAAAAGTAATTATACTGCATCTGTCTTACATAGCTGCTAAAATAAGCGATCCGCAGCAGCTTTTAGTTGTATTGATAGCTTTTTAATCATACTGATCATGACTCGAAATATTCTGATAAGTTCATAAACTCATAAAATAATTAGCTTAGAATATCGTGCAAAAGATGCAAAAAATCAGAGCATTATCTCTATTCAACTCATCAAATATTACGTACTGCACCCTTTGCAGCAGATGTGGTCATCGCTGCATAGGCTTTGAGAGCCTTTGAAACTTTACGCTGACGCTTCTCAATCGGTTGCCAAGCGCTTTTTCCTTTTGCTTCCATCTTAGAACGGCGCTGCTTCATCTCAACGTTATCCACCAACATATGAATTCTACGATTTGGAATATCAATTTCTATGATATCCCCCTCCTCCACCAACGCAATTTCTCCTCCTTCAGCAGCTTCTGGTGAAATATGTCCTATCGAGAGCCCTGAACTTCCCCCTGAAAAACGTCCATCCGTAACAAGTGCACAAACCTTGCCCAATCCTTTAGATTTGAGATAACTTGTTGGATAAAGCATTTCTTGCATTCCAGGTCCACCACGTGGACCTTCATAACGGATTAAAACAATTTCACCTATTTTAATCTTATCAGTTAATATAGCTGAAACAGCTGAATCTTGGCTTTCAAAAATTCTTGCCGGACCTTTAAAAGTTAAAATTGATTGATCAACGCCTGCTGTTTTTACAATGCAGCCATCTTTTGCAAGATTTCCATAAAGAACTGCCAATCCTCCATCTTGTGAATATGCATGTTCCCTATCGCGAATCACACCTTTTTCACGATCAAGATCAAGGCTCTCATAGCGACAAGATTGGCTAAAAGCTGTCTGTGTTGGAATGCCACCAGGAGCAGCACGATAAAATGTACGAACTGTTGGTTCATTAGTTTGTTTCACATCCCAACGGTAAAGAGCTTCTTTCATTGTTTTTGCGTGAACCGTATAAGTTGACGTATCAATGAATCCCGCCGCATCCAGTTCACCTAAAAGCCCCATAATACCACCAGCGCGATGAACATCTTCCATATGTACATTCGCGACAGCAGGAGCAACCTTACATAAAACAGGAACACGACGTGAAAGATGATCAATATCCGTCATGGTAAAATCCACCTCACCTTCTTGCGCCGCGGCTAAAAGATGCAGTACTGTATTGGTTGATCCCCCCATAGCAATATCAACGGTCATTGCATTTTCAAAAGCCTTGCGTGAAGCAATAGAGCGCGGCAAGACTGTTTCATCATCTTTTTCATAATAACGTTTAACCAATGCAACAATCTGTTTTCCAGCTTCTTCAAAAAGCATTCGTCGATCTGCATGTGTTGCTAACATTGATCCATTTCCGGGAAGAGAAAGCCCCAATGCTTCCGTTAAGCAATTCATAGAATTGGCCGTAAACATTCCTGAACAAGAACCACATGTAGGACAAGCAGCACGCTCCATTTCAGCCACTTCTTCTTCTGAATTTTGTTCTGAAGCTGCTGCAACCATGGCATCGACCAAATCAACCGTTAGATCTTGATCCTTCCATTTAATCTTACCTGCTTCCATAGGACCGCCTGAAACAAAGATTGTCGGAATATTCAACCGTAAAGCAGCCATTAACATACCAGGCGTAATTTTGTCACAATTAGAAATACAGACAAGTGCATCTGCACAATGTGCATTAACCATATACTCTACAGAATCAGCAATGATTTCACGTGAGGGCAACGAATAGAGCATTCCATCGTGCCCCATTGCAATTCCATCATCTACAGCAATGGTATTAAATTCTTTCGCAACACCACCGGCAACTGCTATCTGTTGCGCGACTAATTGCCCAAGATCTTTTAAATGGACATGCCCTGGTACAAATTGTGTAAAAGAATTCGCAATCGCAATAATGGGTTTACCAAAATCAGTATCTTTCATCCCTGTTGCACGCCAAAGTCCGCGGGCTCCTGCCATATTACGCCCGTGGGTCGATATTCTTGAACGGTAAGAAGGCATTATTTTTTTCCCCTCAAATAATTCCATTTTGCTTGTTGTGCTGTAACTTCATTATAAAAACAAGAGCTTTAATATTCAAAAGAGCAAAATACCTTGTACTGAGGCAGTTGAAGCACAAAATTAAAAGCTCTGCATAAACTTTTTCATAAAACCTTTGTTTTTTTATTACCTGTTAATCAACATCTAATCCTTGTGCAAGTCCACGTTTGAGACAAATATCAAAACGCTTCAGTGTGACATGAACAGTTCCAGATTTTTGTATGCCAGATTTGGTTAGTATATTGCATCTATCTGTTTGCGTAATCTCTAGAATTGGAAAGAATATAAAGAAATCGTGGTAAAAATCTATTATCTCCTTATAATTCAGCTTTACACCTTTCAAACGCATTCATAAAAATATCTTTTAAATAATGATGACGCATTATCTCATGCTTTTGTTTTTACACTCTTCAATAGAGCTACTCCGCTCAGGAAGAACAAAACACACCAAACAAAATACACTTGTATAGCCTTTATGTATTCATTTTAAAGAGACATCTTTCAATGCACTCGAGCCCATTTCACGATAGCGCCTATGAATGGTATAACAGCCCCCGTGAATAATATAAATCTATAAGGGACATCTTCACACTTATGAAGAAGATAACTGACACCATCATACATTTTTCTCATCCCCAATATTGCGAACATCCTTGGTAATTAAGACAATTAACAAGAGATATTTTTATTCCTTCCTTCAAGCGTTTTTATCTACACGGCTTTCCCTGCGTGTGACATACAAGCAAGTGACTTTAATTGTTTTAATACAAGAGGATCTAAAATGAGAGAACCTTATGATATTCGGGACTCTCATTCCAGTTGTAAAAAATTAATTATGAATATAAACCAATACTTATCTCATTATAACTCACATTACACCCTTTACGGAAAAACAGATAGAATTTACAAAGAGTACAGCGTTTTCTCGTAAGGTAATCTAGTGCAGAGTTACAATTTGTAGTTCATGCTCATTGGCTCCAGCAAGAGCGATAGAACGCTCATCGGATAAAATGATAGGATAACCTGTTTCACCAAAGAGAGCCCATATCGTAATGCCTGGGGTCATCGGTGGAAGATCTGGAAAGTTTTTAGCCAAATCATCTGTACAAACTTTTTTTAAATAGGCAATCTGTCCCGCATCAGAGTAGGATGTGTTCTGAAACGACAAGTTTTGTTTGTGTTCTCCCATTTCACTGTTCCTTTACGCCTTAACTTTTATGACTCACCACTACTGACTTTAATTGGAATCTGTTTTATTTCTTTTTTTAATTTTGGTTGATACAGATTAATTGATAAAAGACCATTTTTCAACTCTGCATTTGTAACATGCATCCCTTCCGCGAGAACAAAGGTTCGCTGGAATTGTCGCGCAGCTATACCGCGATATAAATATTGATGATTTTGGTTGTCTGTTTGTTTACCATGAATAACCAATTGATTATCATCGAGTAAAATATTAAGATGGTTAATCTTAAATCCAGCAACAGCCAAAGTTATCCGGATATGATTTGCATCATCACTTTTATGCAAACGTTCAATATTATAGGCTGGGTAAGCCTCATCAGCTTTACCGATACGTTGCAATATTTTTTCTACGGTTTCAAACCCTAAAAGAAAAGGATTGGAGAAAGGCGTCACATGTGTCATTCATGAGTATCCTATTTAAAACGGCTTTACTTGACCAAACTCTATAAAAGTGTTCGCTGCACTCCTCTCATATGGCGAGCGTGAATGATAACTTCAAGAGAGAAGATTTAAGAGAGTTCAATGCCTCAAAGTAACATAAAATTATCAAAGGTGCGAAATTTATCTAGTATATTGTATAATAAAGATGAAATTGCGGAAATATTTCGCCGTTTTTCTGTGCAACGCCCAACACCTAAGAGTGATCTTAACTATATAAATACTTTTACACTTTTAGTTGCCGTTGTGCTTTCGGCTCAAGCGACAGATGTAAGCGTTAATAAAGCGACAAAAGAATTATTTTGCCTTGCTGATCAACCGGAAAAAATGGTTGCATTAGGGGAAGAAGAAATAGCAAATCATATCCGTTCAATTGGCCTTTGGCGTGCAAAAGCACGTAATGTTTATGCGCTTTGCAACTGTTTAATTGATTATTATGGCGGTCAAGTACCCGATACGCGTGAAGCACTCATGGCCCTTCCTGGAGTGGGGCGCAAAACGGCTAATGTGGTCTTGAATGTTGCTTTTGGTCAGCCTACATTGGCAGTAGATACACATATTTTTCGCTTAAGCAATCGTCTTGGTTTGGCGCCTGGCAAAACACCAGAAATTGTTGAGAAAAAATTATTAAGGATTATACCGGTTCATTATATTCGCCATGCGCATCATTGGCTGATTTTACATGGTCGCTATATTTGTCAAGCCCGTAAACCACAATGTACGCAATGCATTATTGCCGATTTATGTAAAGCAGCCATCAAAACAAATGCAATTCCAGCACCTTTGGTTGAGCTTCAAGGCAATGGAGCGCCGATTTTTTTGTAATACGGTCTTGCTATTTTGTGTATACTAGCTTATGAAAACGTCTTTAAGAGCCGCCCGGCAGGGCATGCCGTGGCTGTTTAAATGCTTGTTCAAGCGTTGGTCCGCTTGAGTGAATAAAATGTTTGATTAAATAAATTAATGTACGGAGTAGCAAAATGCCCAAGATGAAGACCAAATCATCCGCTAAAAAGCGGTTTAAAATCACTGCGTCAGGCAAAATTAAAGTAGCAGCTGCCGGTAAGCGCCACGGCATGATTAAGCGTTCGAATAAATTTATTCGCGATGCACGTGGAACAATGGTTTTGTGTGAACAAGATGCTAAAAAAGTCATTCAGCATTATTTGCCGAATGGTATTTAAACCTTACGCTTTTGATTTTGAGGAGATTATAATATGGCTCGTGTGAAAAGAGGTGTGACAGCACACGCTAAGCACAAAAAAGTTCTTAAACAGGCTGAAGGTTTTTACGGTCGTCGTAAAAATACCATTCGTGCAGCTAAAGCAGCGGTTGATCGTTCAAAGCAATACGCTTATCGTGATCGCAAAAATAGGAAACGTACTTTCCGTGCTTTGTGGATTCAGAGAATTAATGCGGCTGTTCGCGCAGAAGGTTTAACTTATGGACGTTTTATTGATGGCTTATCAAAAGCCGGTATTGAGGTTGATCGTAAGGTTCTTTCAGATATAGCAATCCATGAGGCAGAAGCATTTTCTGCTTTAGTAGCTTCGGCAAAAAAAGCTTTAGAATATTTAAAAGATACGACACCTAATGCTTTCGAAGGCGCTGTCAAATAAGCCAGTCGTGTTCTCTTAAAGCATTCATTTATTCGAGGTCCCGTGCTGGCTATTGCGAGTGCGGGTTTTTCTTTATTAAAAAATAGGCAAAAATATGAATGATATTGAGCGTCTGGAACAAGAAATTTGTTTAGCCTTAGAGGCAGCAGGTGATGAACAAGCACTTGAAGAAGTGCGTATTGCAGCATTGGGTAAAAAAGGTAGTATCTCTGAAAAATTAAAAGAATTAGGAAAAATGGATGCTGGCGAGCGCCATAAAGTTGGACCAGTTCTTAATGGATTAAAAAATCGCATTTTAGAATTATGGGCACAAAAGCGTGATCTTCTGAAAAGACAGGCAATGGATGCCCGTCTTTCTCGTGAAACAGTTGATGTTACCTTGCCTGTTCGCTCTTCACCTATAGAACGGGGACGCATTCATCCTATTTCACAAGTGATTGAGGAAATTATTGCCATTTATACAAAGTTGGGTTTTTCTCTTGCAGAGGGACCTGATATTGAAACAGATTATTATAATTTTACGGCATTGAATTTTCCTGAAGGGCATCCAGCGCGTGAAATGCATGATACCTTCTTTTTTGATGTTGATAAAATGGGAGAACGAAAATTATTGCGAACCCATACATCACCCGTACAAATTCGTACACTAGAAAAACAAAAAGCACCGATACGAATCATTATTCCTGGAAAAACTTACCGCATGGATTCGGATGCAACACATTCTCCCATGTTCCATCAGGTAGAAGGTCTTGTCATCGATAAAACCTCCACCATTGCCCATATGATGTGGCTACATGAAACCTTTTGTAAAGAATTTTTTGAAGTTCCCTCTGTAAAAATGCGTTTTCGTCCCTCTTTTTTCCCTTTTACCGAACCATCTATGGAAGTGGATATTCAATGTGATCGTTCTGGTTCAGAAGTAAAGTTCGGAGAAGGACAGGATTGGTTGGAAATTTTAGGATGCGGAATGGTGCATCCCCAGGTGTTGAAAAATGTTGGTTTAGATCCCGATGAATATCAAGGTTTTGCATGGGGCATGGGCATTGATCGTATTGCCATGTTGAAATACGGTATGCCTGATTTGCGGGCTTTTTTTGATGCTGACCTGCGTTGGTTAGACCATTATGGCTTTCGTTGCTTTGATATGCCTGCTTTTTTTCCTAATAAAAACGTGTGATCTTAGTCATCGCTTTCATGTGAGGTTTTAAAATGAAGTTTACATTGTCGTGGTTAAAAGATCACTTAGAAACAAATGCATCTTTGAATGAAATTTGTGAAAAATTAACCGCTATCGGTCTTGAGGTTGATCACGTTGATGATCGGTCTTCTTTAAAAGGTTTTATGATTGCAAAAGTTTTAATAGCAATAAAACATCCTGATGCCGATAAACTTCAAATTTTATCAGTGGATACAGGAACTGCTACACCTGTTCAAGTTGTCTGTGGAGCACCAAATGCACGAGCAGGTCTTGTAGGTGTTCTGGCACTACCAGGCACTTATATCCCAGGACTTGATGTGACATTATCTGTAGGAAAAATCCGCGGGGTTGAAAGTTTTGGGATGATGTGTTCGCAAGCGGAGCTTGAATTATCAAATGAACATGAGGGAATTATCGAACTTCCAGAAGATGCACCTATTGGAGATTCATTTGCAGCTTATGCTGGTTTAGATGATCCGGTTATTGATATTGGTTTGACCCCCAATCGTTCCGATTGTACAGGTGTTCGCGGTATTGCTCGTGATCTTTCTGCCGCTGGAATGGGAAAATTAAAAGAATTATCTTTGTCAAAATTTGAGCCTTCTTTTGAAACACCTCTCGATGTTTCATTAGATTTTTCGCAAGGTTCATCATTATGTTTAGGTTTCGCTTGGCGTGAAGTACGCAATGTTCAAAATGGCGAATCACCACAGTGGATGCAACAGCGTTTGAATGCAATTGGTCTGAGACCGATTAATGCGCTTGTTGATATGACCAATTACATCAGTTTTGACCTTGGTCGTCCGCTCCATGTTTTTGATGCAGATAAAATTAAAGGTAATTTGTGTGTACGTTGTGCACGTGAGGGAGAACAGCTTCAAGCACTGAACGGAAAAATCTATCATCTGGGCGCTAAGAATTGTGTCATTGCAGATGACGAGGGGATTGTTTCGATTGCCGGTATCATGGGCGGAGAAAGAACAAGTTGTGATGAAACAACACATCGCGTTATTATTGAATCGGCGCTTTGGGATGCGCGAAGCATTGCACAAACAGGAAGAGCATTAGGTCTTATCAGTGATGCACGTTATCGATTTGAACGAGGTGTTGATCCGGCTTTTATAGACACAGGACTTGAGATTGCAACAGAATTGGTCTTACGTCTTTGTAGTGGTGAAGTATCTAAAAAGAGGATCGTTGGCTATCAGCAACAAGAAATCAAACAGATCGCTTTTCCTTTTTCTGAAATTAAACGTTTAACAAATTTGGAAATAGAACCTGAAAAAGTCATCTCTATTTTAACAAAACTTGGATTTTTTGTTGAAGGAAAAGGAGATGTTATTACGGTAAAAGTACCATCATGGCGCCCTGATATTATGGGTAAAGCCGATTTGGTGGAAGAGGTTATGAGAATTTATGGGTTAGATAAAATTAAACCTATTCCTTTGGAAAACTTTGCAGAAGGAAAAGATCAAATTTTAACATGCGCACAAATTCGTTCACGTGCTACACGTTTGGCTTTAGTGCAACGTGGTATGAAAGAAGCGGTAACATGGTCTTTTATTTCTGAAAATCAAGCTCTTGCTTTTGGAGGAGGTCAAGAAGAGCTTAAATTGGTTAATCCTATTGCTGCTGATATGTCAATGATGCGTCCTTCCCTTTTACCTGGTTTGATTATGGCGGCACAGAGAAATGCTGATTGTGGTTTTTCCGATCTTGCTTTGTTTGAAGTTTCCAATATTTATGAAGGCGATACCCCTGATAAACAACACCGTGTTGTTAGTGGGATTCGTCGTGGAACAGAGCAATTTAAAGGGTCTGGTCGTTTTTGGAATGGAAATGCAACCGTCGTTGATGTTTTTGATGCCAAAGCAGATGCTTTAGCTATTTTAGAAGCATGCGATATGGATGTTGGAAAAGTGCAGATTGAAGTTGGAGCGCCCAATTGGTATCATCCTGGTCGTTCAGGTGTCATAAAACTTGGATCAAAGATTATTCTTGGTTTTTTTGGTGTTTTTCATCCTGCTACATTAGAAAAGTTAGATGTCAGTGGCCCTTTATGCGGCTTTGAAATTTTTCTAGACAGAATTCCAGAATCAAAGAAAAAAACGACCAAAAGCCGTCCTCCTTTGAAACTCTCACCTTTTCAAATGGTGCGGCGTGATTTTGCCTTTATAGCGGATAAAACTGTTGCCTCTTCTCTTATTATTCGTGCGGCAAGTGGAGCCGATAAAAAACTTATTCATTCAGTGCAGATTTTTGATATTTTTGAAGATTTAAGCTTTGGCGAAGATAAAAAATCTGTTGCGATTGAAGTAACTATTCAGCCCATAGAACGGACTCTAACAGATGAAGATTTAGAAAAGCTTGCCTTAAAGATCGTGGATAATGTTACCAAAATGACAGGTGCATATTTGCGCTACTGAATATTTTCATTTTTTATGAGATATTTTACATGAAGTGGGAGCATTTTTGAGTGCTCCCTTTTTATTTGGCATTCAAGAGCGATAGAGCTTCTTGAAAGCGGATCTCCTTACCAAAACAAGCTGCTTAAATCATCAATTTTTTCAATATGAAAAAAGCTGTTTTTAAACATCTTGAAAAGTTATTTTTTCTCTTAATCCTTCATTGCAAATGTAAAAGATAACTGCTATTGCTAAATGATAATGCAAATTATTTGCAATAAAAAGAAGGCATATAAAGGAAAGAGAGAATCAATGAACGTAAGAACGTTTTTCACCATAGTTTTTGGAAGTGTTATTTTTTTTACACCCAATTTTGCTTTGTGTGCTGGTAAATTTAAAGCTGTTACGACATTCACTATCATTGCTGATATGGCACGCAATGTAGCAGGTGATGCCGCTGATGTTGAATCCATTACAAAACCAGGTGCGGAAATTCATGAATACCAACCCACCCCACGCGATCTTATGCGTGCTCAGGGAGCTAACCTTGTATTGTGGAATGGTTTAGAGTTAGAGCTTTGGTTTGAAAAGTTTTTTCAAAATATCAAGGATGTTCCAAGTGTTGTTGTTTCAAAAGGTATTATACCCATTAAAATTGGTGAGGGACCCTTTAGCGGTAAACCCAATCCTCATGCGTGGATGTCACCGACCTCTGCTTTGATTTACGTTGATAATATTCGCGATGCTTTTGTAAAATATGATCCTGAACATGCTGAAATTTATAAACAGAATGCTGAAATTTATAAACAGAAAATTCGTGCAACGATTGATCCAATTAGGACTGAATTAGAAGCTGTACCGCAAGATAAACGTTGGCTTGTGACCAGTGAGGGGGCTTTTAGCTATTTGGCGCGTGATTTTGATCTAAAAGAACTTTATTTATGGCCCATCAATGCTGACCAACAAGGAACACCACAGCAGGTCAAGCATGTTATCGATATGGTTCGCAAATACAATATTCATGCAGTTTTTTCTGAAAGCACTATTTCCCCTGCGCCTGCCAAGCAGGTTGCCAGAGAAACAGGGGCTAAATACGGTGGTGTTCTTTATGTTGATTCTTTAAGTGAGAAAAATGGTGAGGTACCCACTTATATTGATTTATTACGTGTCACGAGTGGACGTATTAGCAATGCTTTAGTAGAGGGAGTAAAAAACCAATGACGGAATGTGGAATTTTTGCCCAAGGAGTAACGGTAACATATCGTAATGGACATACAGCTTTACGCGAAGTGAATTTTGAAAGTCCAAAGGGTTCTATTACGGCATTGGTTGGTGTTAATGGATCCGGTAAGTCAACGTTATTTAAAGCGATTATGGGGTTTGTACGCCCCTCAAAGGGAAAAATTCGTATGTTTGATTTGCCCGTTGATATAGCTTTGAAAAAAAATCTTATTGCTTATGTTCCTCAAAGTGAAGATGTTGATTGGAATTTTCCTGTCTTGGTTGAAGATGTTGTATTGATGGGGCGGTACGGTCATATGAATTTCTTTCGCTATGCCCGTACACAAGATTATGAAGCCGTTCGTATTGCCTTAGAACGCGTTGATATGTTGGCTTTTGCCAAGCGCCAAATTGGAGAACTTTCTGGTGGACAGAAAAAGCGTGTTTTCCTAGCGCGCGCTCTTGCACAGAAAGCAAAAGCTATTTTATTAGATGAGCCGTTTACAGGGGTTGACGTTACAACAGAAGATAAAATCATTGCTTTGTTACAAGATCTCCGTAAAGAAGGAGCAGTGATCTTGGTTTCAACTCACAATTTGGGTTCTGTTCGCGAATTTTGTGATCATACAGTTTTAATAAAAGGTACTGTTTTAGCTTCTGGGTTAACAGAAAAAATCTTTACAAAGGAAAATCTGGAGAAAACTTTTGGAGGGTCTTTGCATCACCATATTTTTGATCTTCAAACCACAAAAAAAAATGATGTTTTCATGGGAAGAAAGCAGTCTGCCGTTTGTGAAGATATTGAAAGAGTGGAGCACGTTGCATGATTTCTTGGTTGCTTGAGCCACTGAGCTATCAATATATGGTGAATGCAATGTGGGTTTCTGGGTTAGTTGGGTGTGTTTGTGCCTTTCTTTCAGCTTTTTTGATGTTAAAAGGTTGGTCATTGATTGGTGATGCACTTTCCCATTCGATTGTTCCTGGTGTAGCAGGAGCTTACCTTTTAGGGTTACCTTTTTCACTCGGCGCTTTTTTTTCTGGTGGTCTTGCAGCAGCAGCAATGCTCTTTTTTAACCACCGGACAAAGCTTAAAGAAGATACCATTATTGGGCTCATTTTTTCTTCCTTTTTTGCCTTTGGGTTGTTTCTCAAATCATTAAAACCAATGGCTGTTAATATTGATACGATTGTTTTGGGAAATATTTTAGCAGTGAGTTCAACAGATATTCTACAATTGGCTTTTATCGGCTTTGTTTCGTTGCTTATATTGCTTTTGAAATGGAAAGATCTTCTTGTTTCATTATTTGATGAAACGCATGCGCATGCCATTGGATTAAACGTAAAATTTTTAAAGATTCTCTTTTTCACATTGCTTGCCGCTTGTACCGTTGCTGCGATGCAAACCGTTGGAGCGTTCTTAGTCATTTGTCTTGTTGTGACACCTGGGGCAACGGCCTATCTTTTAAGTGATCGTTTCGTAAACATCTTGGTTATTGCAGTTGTAATTGGAACCTTCACAAGTATCTTGGGTGTTTATGTGAGTTATTTTTTGAATGCACAAACGGGGGGGGTTGTAGTGCTTTTTCAAGCATCTTTATTTGTTTTGGCTTTTATTTTTGCTCCTAAACATGGGTTTATTGCTGCGCGCTTACGCATAAATGCAGCAAAAAAGGGTGTAATATTATCATGATTGATCAATTACTGCTTCCGTTTCAGTTTTCTTTTATGCTTAAGGGTATGCTTATTGTCATGATTCTTTCTATTCCCATGGCGATGCTTTCCTGTTTTCTTATTTTGAAAGGATGGGCGCTGTTAGGTGATGCCATTTCTCATGCAGTTTTTCCAGGTGTTGTTGTTGGTTATATGACAACACCATGGGTAATCGCATTTTTAACTTCTTTGCCATTTGCTTGGTTTCAGCATATACGTCCAGAGAATATTACAATGACTTTGATTACTTGCGGTGCTTTTGTTGCAGGAATGGTGTGTGCACTATTAACGGGTTTTTTAGGGAGCAATAGCCGTATCAAACAGGACACGG
The DNA here is from genome assembly GCF_042195945.1 of Bartonella sp. AP30XZML. Lineage (NCBI taxonomy): Bacteria > Pseudomonadati > Pseudomonadota > Alphaproteobacteria > Hyphomicrobiales > Bartonellaceae > Bartonella > Bartonella sp. AP30XZML. Next base: position 89,952 of record NZ_JBHIPJ010000118.1, read on the forward strand.
TGATGGGTGTGGTCTTTTCTTCAATGTTTGGTTTGGGGCTTGTTTTAGCCACGTCTATTTATAGTAGCTTAGATTTGAATCATATTCTATTTGGTAATCTCTTGGGTGTTAACTGGCTTGATATAACGCAGACGGCAATCATTTCTGCTGTTGTCACTTTTATTTTAGCAGCAAAATGGCGCGACTTTATGCTGTATATTTTTGACACAGTTCAAGGACGTGCAATGGGGTTACCAATATCTCTACTCCACTATACCCTGCTAACGATGATTTCTCTTACAATTGTTGCGGCTTTGAAAGCTGTAGGTATCGTACTCGTTATTTCTTTACTGATAGCACCAGGAGCAATTGCCTATCTTGTCACAAAGCGGTTTTCTTTTATGTTAATGATCGCGATACTTGTTGCAGCTTTTTCTGGTTTTTTAGGGATTTATCTCAGCTTATTTATCGGCTCTGATTCTGCTTCCACAATTGTGTTGATCTTGACGTTGATTTTTATGGCTATTTTCATGATGATTTTCTTTCGTCGAAACACAGTTCAAGAGACTTGAAAGTGTTAAAATTCATGCATATCAGCCATGCATTTTTATATATTGTTTCTCATTTTTATTTTAATTAGAGTCCGGGGTGCTAGATTATTTTTCCTCCTAATATCTAGCAGGTGAATGCAGTAAATTTTCTCCCCCCCAACACTGCATTCTTAATTAAGAGGCTGCATTGATTTCTTCTGCAGCCTTTTTATTTTTTTGTTTTTCTAAAATCTCTCCTCTTTTCTTGAAATCATTTAAAATGATTATAATATTGTGTAAGCTATTCGGTATTTTCAAAGAACTTATAACAGCAAAGACACTTACGCATGAAGGGATAGAGCGTAATTGTACACTCAGACATGTAAACAGAAAAAAACAGATACAATGTTTTTGTATAGGGTTTTGCGTAGAGGAAAATAGTACGAGAAAATGAAAAAAGATTTGAAGATATCGCACCCTTTACGTATCTGCTATTATATAGCAGGGTGGGCGATGGTTATATTAGGTATTATCGGTGTCGTATTACCTATTATGCCAACTGTGCCTTTTTTATTGGTTGCCTCATGGTGTTTTACGCGTTCTTCTCCACGTTTTCATCAATGGTTGAATAATCATCGTATTTTTGGTCCCCCTATTAAGCGATGGGAAGAAAAAAAAGCAATCTCTCCATTTGTTAAAGTTTTTGCAATGATGAGTATGACAGGAGGATTTTTATCCTTTTTTGTAATGCTACACCCTCCTTTGTGGATTTCTTTACTTGTTGCGGTTATATTATTGCTGATTGCCATTTATATTGTAACACGTCCATCTTCCTAATGATAAAAAAGGCTTTATGGGATACTCTTTTTAGCTTCAACTTATTTGTAAAAACTATGAGAACTTTTAAGTTTTGAATATGAGCTCTCCATTTCCAAAATGCATATGAAATAGCAAGCTTTTTGAACGCAATTAATTAATAATATGTTTGTGAAATAATTTTTATGAACACTCAAAATGTTCTCACTTGGTAAACAATGATAAATCACATTCATGGAAGAGAGTCATTATTTTTGTAAAGCATGTTTGTATGAATCTCTACATATACATCATTAAAAAGTCATTGATATGATAGTCATTTCTTTCTAAAAGACATTTCGTTTGTTTTCATATCTCTTAATGAGGATATAATACAAAGCTTACTAAACACCATCATTTTTATACTTATACAGTTAAGAAGCCGGTCTATTATATCAATCTTTAATGTTACATCTGTTATTAACTTAAGAATAATTCATAAGAAACAACAGAGTTTTTCAAATGGTTTTATATATACACGCATTCTTATTATAATATGCGAATAAATAATTTCTCTGTCTTTGTATAAAGCTTATTCGAAATAAAAATATTATTGCATTCTCTGTTTTTTAATGAAGTCATGCCCCTCACGTAAAACAAAAGGTCTCCCAAATCATGTTATTTACACATTTATTTTTAATGAAACATTTCTCAACGCTTTACTCATTTCATAATAGCAGACTATACATGGATAAAGTAAAATCTCCTGTAACATGTATAAAATCTATTTGAGCACCATCATCCTTGCCTTTCAAAATGCACACCAATAGTCACCATGCTATTTGTCATCCTCCAATGTTGCCTTAGTAATTCCTAATGCTACAATTATAGCTTGTCATCTGGTTTTGTATATTTTGACACTAGATTTTGTACCAATTTATTTTTTTCAAAGAGTTTAAAGATGTTCTCAAAGGGTTTTGAAAGCCTTTTCTCATTTTTACTTATGGAAACGCACTTTTTTCTGATTTTCGGTAATTTTTGCAATTTTAGGTGTCAAAATCTATTTTGATAAAACGCGCATTGAATGGTCAAAATTGTACATAAAAACAACAAATTACCACGTATTCCTACTTAATCCAACCTCTTCCCACTTAGTATAAAACCTACTGTCAAACTACAACAATAACCCTTAGAACTTGAAAACCTTCATACATGCAAGGAGATGAGTGTGCTTGATTTAACAGGGTTAAAATGAGAAAATCTCCTTGGCTAAACTTCCTTGGCACGTTAAGTATTTTTTTAATGCGTTGTAAATATTTTTAAGTCTTATCTATCGCGCCTTATGTAAGTGAAGCGTATGCGTGGTAGGCCAAGTAGAATCTGCTCAAAAACAGCCGAACTGTTTACAGACCAGCAAAGGTTAAAAATCCTCGTTTTAAGGCAGGACAAAAATCAATCTTATAAACAATATGATGGATCAATATACTTGTTTTAAAGAACCGGAAACTATGTTTTTATAGGTCTAGCAATTCGCTTTTTATTACCAAAAAAATTGAGATAACGTTGTACTTCTTTTGAATCACCGATCGTTTTTTCAGGATTATCTGAAAGTTTTACGGCTGGTCGACCATTGGCATAGGTCACCTTACAAACAAGGGAAAGAGCATCAAGAGTTTCGATTTCCTGAGGTGCACAGCCTGTAAAATCATTGGTAAGATCCGTGCCCCATCCAAAACTCATGCGCACTTTACCATGGAAATGATGATAGGTTTTTTCAATTGTATTGACATCAAGAGCATCAGAAAAAATTAAAAGTTTTTTGCGTGGATCTTTTCCTTTTTCTTTCCACCATTGAATAATACGTTCACCACCTTCAATAGGAGGCGCACTATCGGGTCTGAAACCCGTCCAATCAGCGACCCAATCTGGTGCATTGCGTAAAAATTCTTCTGTACCAAAGGTATCAGGTAAAACAATGAGAAGATTTCCACCATAATAACGATTCCAATCTTGCAAGACTTGATACGGAGCTCTGCGTAATTCATCATCGTTGTTGCTGAGAGCCGCAATAACCATAGGCAATTCGTGTGCATTGGTTCCAAGAGCTTCTAAATCCGTATCCATGGCAAGAAGAACATTAGAAGTTCCAGTAAAAGAATGACCAATGCCTTCTTTTAATGCTTCCACACACCAGCGCTGCCATAAAAAAGAATGGCGGCGCCTTGTCCCAAAGTCAGATATTTTAATATCAGGCAATTTTTTGAGACGTTCAACTTTACTCCACATTTTTGCTTTAGCACGCGCATAAAGTACATCAAGAGCAAAACGATCTAGTTTTTTGAGAGCAGCACGTGAACGTAATTCACTAATAATAGCAAGGGCAGGAATTTCCCACATGGAACTATGGGCCCAGGGTCCATGAAAATGAAGGATATATTGGCCATCTTTGCGGGTGAGTTCATATTCTGGAAGTTGAAAATTCTCAAGCCACTGAAGAAAATCCGGTTCAAAAATTTGTTTGCGTCCATAAAATGTATTACCAGCAAGCCAAATCATTTCTTTTTTTGTAAAGCGCAAACTAAGAGCATGATCAAGTTGGGCACGCAATTCACTCTCATCAATATCATCGACAAGACGTATTGTTTTAGAGCGATTTATGAGGGAAAAAGTAACATTAACATTAGGATATAACCCCCAAATCATCTGCACCATTAGAAGCTTATAAAAATCCGTATCAAGAAGTGACCGAATAATGGGATCAAGTTTCCAAGTGTGATTGTAAACACGTCTAGCAATATCCGGATGATTCATAACCTTTTTCTTTCATTTTCATAAAATCTAAAATATTATGCACCAACACGGCTAATATAGGCGGTGCAATATAACAACTCTACAGTTTTGGACAAGAATAAAAAGTCTGCTCTCTTTTTTCATCTTTAATCTTTAAGATTTGACAATACGTATAATTTCATGCTGACCTGTTTTTTGTAACTTTATCCCTGTATGAACTTCGGTATATTCTTTTCTATTAATATAGAGCATATTTTTAGGTCCCCATTTTACTTTAATGCAATAAACGGCATCATAAAACTTCATTGTTGCTTCATATTTTGGCCAAATAGAGGGTAAATGTGGCTGCAAAAACAATAGGTCTCCCTGACGCTGTATTCCAAGAATAGCTTGTGTTGCGGCGCGATAAAACCAACCGGCTGAACCTGTATACCAAGTCCAACCGCCTTGACCACATCGTGGTTCAACAGCATAAATATCTGCGACCATTACATAAGGTTCAACACGATAAATTTCAGGATCTTGTCCGTGGGTAATTGGGTTTATCATAGAAAATAAAGCATAAGCTTTATCGTTTTGTTCCATTTCAGCCAACGCAAAAATACTCCAAATGGCACCATGCGTGTATTGACCACCATTTTCTCGAATTCCTGGAGGATAACCTTTTATATAACCAGGCTCGAGCGTACTTTTATCAAAAGGCGGCCAAAAAAGGCGAATGAGTCCGCCTTTTTTATCATAGAGATGTTCCAACATTGATGTCATTGCTTGTTTTTGACGTTCAGGCGATGCCATTTGAGAAATGACAGCCCAAGATTGAGCAATGGTATCAATTTGACATTCATCATTGATTTTAGAGCCAAGAGGTGTTCCATCATCAAAATAACCACGTCGATACCAAGCACCATCCCAACCATTTTTCTCTAGGGATTTTGTTAAATGTTCAAGGTACGTACTCCATATTTGCATATGGCTATTGTCACCACGTTTTTTGGCTAAAGAGATAAATGCTTGTAATGTGTACCCAAGAAACCATCCTAACCAAATGCTTTCGCCTTTTCCTTCCACACCGACCAAATTCATGCCATCATTCCAATCCCCACCTAAAATAAGAGGGAGACCATGTGGTCCGCAGCGTTTAATGGCAAGGTCTAAAGCTAAAACACAATGTTCATAAACTGTTGCAACCTTTGGGGATTGGGTGGGTTGAAAATAAGCATCCTGTTGCCCACTTTTGAGAACATCACCTTCAATAAAAGGAATGAGCGTATCAAGAAAAGCGTCATCACCAGTGGTAGTGACATAGAGAGCTGTTGCATATGAAAGCCAAACGATATCATCAGAAATGTATGTACGAACACCAGCATTTGTGTCAGGCAACCACCAATGTTGCACATCACCTTCAAGAAATTGGTGCGCTGCTGCATTTAACAATTGTTCACGTGCTAATTGTGGTTCCAGCAATAACAAAGACAAGCTATCTTGTAACTGGTCACGAAAACCAAATGCACCACTCGCTTGGTAAAAGCCTGCGCGTGCCATGATGCGGCATGCGTAGATTTGATAAGGAAGCCAATGGTTGACCATAAGATTAAAAGAAGCATCAGGTGTTTTGACTTGGAAAGGAGAAACAAAATCACTCCATTGCTGTTTTTGTTTTGTGAGCTGAATTTCAAAATCACTTGCACGTACTTGATTGAGTAATTTTTCAGCTTCTTGCCTATTTTCAGCACTGCCAAGATAGAAGATGATTTCTTTTGTTTGCCCTGGTTGAAGATCAATATCATAGGCGAATGCTGAACAAGGATCACATCCTGCTTCAATGGTATTTGAAAGAGCAGCGGCTTTACGGATCGCATTTGGACGTGTTACGGTTCCCGTTGCACCAATAAATTCAGCGCGATTGGTCGTCGTGCTGGTTGGCATTTCGGATGCTGATAAAAATGTAACTTGTTGAGATTTCTCGATGTGATAGGGATTTTGAATAAAATGTGCACCCCATCTGGTCTCATAAGAGGAAACAATAAAGGGGGCATATTTTGTACGGACATTTCCCAAAACCCATTCAACATAATTATAAAGGCGTAAACTGCGTGGTTTTTTCCCTTCATTCGTAAGGATAAGACGTGAAAAGCGAATAGGTTTTTCGGGATCAAGTGTATGAGTCAGTTCTAATGCGATTTCTGAATGTGTTGATTTAAAAGTTGAGAATCCAAACCCATGACACGCCTCATAGACAATATTTTCGTCACATTCAACAGTAGAAACGGGTGAGAAACGTTTTAAAGACTGGCGATCAACCAGATAAAGAGCTTCTCCTGGTCGGTTAGACGTTGGATCATTCGCCCAAGGAGTTAGTTGATAATCGCGGCTATTGTTAGCCCAAGTAAAAATTGCACCTTCAGCAGAGACATGAAAACCAAATCTGTGATTAGCAATGACATTAATCCACGGATGCGGTGTAGTGGTACGTCCATGAAGACGTATTACATAATGATTGTGCTGATTAAAACCACCGTAACCATTCCAATATCTTAGATCTTCTCCATTTGGGAGAAAAGAGGATGGTTTTTGTTGGCTAATAAGACCAATAGAAGAAAAAAGATTTTGTTCAGTTTGTGTTGTAAATTGCTGTCCTTCGTTATATCTTGGCAAGTCTAATTGATCATAAGGTTCTTGATAATTTTTACGAACTGTGAGATTAAAATCATTCTCATCAAGTCGTTTAAGTTGTTCAGATAAAGAGCCATTTTGGGCATCAAGAACGATACGCGCTGATGCAAGAAGCGTTTTAAAACTCTGTTCACTCATTTGATCGCGTCGAAGCATGAAAATATGTTGGCGTTCATCTGCTTTTTGCGTGTGGTGATAATAAGATTCACAGACCCACTCAAGAGCGCGTTGTGTACTTTGTATATAAGAAAATGTTTGTTCATTAAGAATGACCAAATCAACAATGAGTCCACGCATACGCCAATATTCATGTGCTTTAAGGAGCTCGCGCAGTACAGTTATATTTCCCTCGTTATTTAATCTAAGAAGACAGAGTGGATTGTCTCCTGAGATAGACATGGGCCAAAGATTAGACTGTTTTCCTAGCGTTTTTGCTAATATTTCAGAAGGAAGACGCCACGTTCTTTCTGGATAAATAAGTGGTGTTGCATATTTTTGATAGACAATAGCTTCTTTAAGCTGGGTTCCGCTCTGATACAGTGCGACTTGTGAGCGCGTCCATGCCATTGAAAGTTCTTTTTGAAACATATCAGGTTGTCGATAATGTTTAATATGATTATTTAGCGCTTCTTTTGTATGAGCAGCAAAAGTCCAAAAAATAAGTTCTGCTTTTTCATGGGCTGGAATTTTTATACGGCATCGCAATGACATAACAGGGTCAAGAACACAACCTTGACTGTTACTGAAACGAGCATTTTGGTCAAATGCAGCAGGACGATGAATGGATCGCCCCCGACCAATAAACAGAGAGCGATCTGTTTCAGCTTCTGTCTCTTGGAGAATATCTGTTGTACTAGAAACAAAATGAGCAACATAGATTTCAGGGTCACTAGGCGAGCGTTTGCGCCTTTTGGCAAAAATTGTTTTACCTTCTTCAGTAATTTCTGTCTCTATAAACATACGGGAAAAAACAGGATGAACTTGGTCTGTATCCATTGTGGCAAGTGCTAATTCACCATAAGAAGTCACTTCAATGAGTCGGTCTTTATTTGTCGTATTCATCAGTTGAATACGTCTCCCTTCGCCACATCCTTCAGATGTAATAAGACATTCAAGTGTTGATTTAATACCATCAACCATTTTTGTATATTCAGCCTTTTCATCTGTAAAAATGCTGACAGCGTCTTCTTCAATAACACGTGTTGGCTCACCAGTAACAGACCACCACCGTCCACTATGCGTGTCACGTAAGAAGAATAAAGTACCTTGTTGATCTTCTGTTGCATCAGGAATAAAGCGCGTAATCGCATAATCGTGCCAACGACTGTAACCAGAACCGTTCGCTGTTAACATGGTAGAATAAAAGCCATTAGACAAAAGTAAAGTTGCTCGTGGTTTGAGTAACGGGTTTGTAATAATGCGCAAAGGGGCTGCGTCAAATGCTTGAGACTTATTGCGCATACGATTAACAGCTTTGGTATGAATAATAGGAATGAGATGAGGCGCTCTTTCCTGTAAGAGCAATTGTGTTGCTTCAATAACGGGATCACGGTGAAAACGATCACGCATTCGCCCTTGAAAAATAACATTGTTAAGAGCAAGAATAGACATGCCATGATGATGCGCATAATAATTGCGTACAATGGCGTATTTTTCCCCTGTTTTCACACGTGTTGGAGTAAAATCAACAGAGTCATAATAACCATATGTTCCTAAAGCTCCAAGATCACGGAGTCGTTTTAAATTAGCGACAGCGCAAGCAGGAGCATATTGTGCCGCTAGAAGGCTGGCATAGGGAGCAATGACAGCATTGCGTGAAAGACCACGTTGGAGTCCGAGGTTTGGAACACCAAAATGAGCGTATTGGTAATTCATTAAATGATCGCGAGCATTAAATGCGGCTTCTGAAATACCCCATGGCAATTCCCGTTTATGGGCATATTGTATTTGACAACGAATAATCAATCGATTTGTTTGATCTAGGAGAGATCCTAAAGGTTCATGCATTACGAGAGATGGCATAAGATATTCGAACATTGATCCAGACCATGATAGGAGTGCACCTTTCCCACCTATGGGTACGAGAAGTCGACCAAGACGAAACCAATGTTTAAGTTTTATATCTCCTTTTGCGATGGCAAAAAAGCTTGCAAGACGTGCTTCTGAAGCAAGTAGGTCATAACAATTTTCATCGAGTTTGTTTTCTTGAACACGATATCCTATGGATAAGAGATGCCGTTTAGGCTGTTCTAAAAAGTCAAATTTCATATCAAAGGCTATTTGCCGTGCCATTATAGCCAGCCTGTTTAGTTTTTTACTTAATTTTTCAGTATCACAATGAGCAGTCGCATCATTATGATGAGCGTTACAGGTGTCGATAAGGCATTTAGCCCAAGAAAGCGCACCAGCAGATTCTATCGTTTGAATTTTGTGGTCAAGTTCACCGACTAAGTGCACAATATCGTGGGCTGCAAGTGAAAGATCTATGATGTGAGAAGGGACCGTATTTTCTTGTTCTAAAAAAGTGAAGACAGAGTCATGAAAACGAGTGATGTTTTCTTCGATTTTTTGGCGTAAAGAGCGTAAACTGGGTTGATGATCTGGAACTTCTCTGACAGTTTCTTCAAGAATAGCAAGAACATCCGATAAGCCTTCTAGATCACTTTGGAAAAAAAGAGGCGGTTTTTCAGCCCATTCACTTAAAGCAGAAGAGAGTGTTACCAAATGACCGGCAAGATTTCCTGAATCAACGGTTGATACATAAGTAGGCAAAAGAGGCCTGAGTGTCTCCGTTTCATACCAATTATAGAGATGACCACGAAACTTTTCCATTTTTGTAAGAGAGCGTAATGTACATTCAATACGGGTGATGGTCTCTTCAAAACCAATCCAGCCAAAATCACGTGCTGCAATAATAGAAAGGAGATAAACGCCAATATTCGTAGGCGATGTACGTTGAGCAACAAGAGGTTCAGGATCTTCTTGAAAATTATCGGGAGGCAGATGGTTGTTTTGTGCATTGACAAAGGTTGTATAATAAAGCCATGTCCGCCGTGCAATAGAGCGAAGTTTTTTTTCATCTTTTGAAGAAAGATCAAGGCTATCTTGAAAGGTTGAAGGTTGACTCACAATCCAAGCAATAAAGGGTGAAAAAAACCATGCTATCCCAAAAGGCAAAGCAACCAAGCTTGCAAAACTATCAGAAAAAGGAGGGAGTGCTATAGTAAGAATACCAATAAGCGATGCTGGTGCCATTGTAAAAACATAGAAACGCAAACTATTTGGTATTGATTTTGTTGCGGCAGAAGTTTTCCATTCAAGAAGATGCTGTTTTGAAATCGTCATACGATAGAGTGTACGAATAATCGCATCGGTCATAAAATACGCCGAATGAGCAAGAAACGTCGTTTTAAGAAATATATCAGCGCTTGTAAGAGCAATTTTGTTCCAAATTAATTGAAAATGTCCACGCAAAGAATGATCTATATTGGATGAGACAAGCGTTTTTAATACACATAGAATGGGTGAAATGAAGGAGCTAAACAACAAGAATAGTTGCCAGACGATTGCACTCTTTAAAGACAAAAAAGCCCATCCTGCAAATGCTGCGATTAACCACATAAGTGGAGTGAGAGAACGACGTAAATTATCCTGCATTTTCCAACGCGTCACGGAACTTATTTGACGGTGGGAAAAAAGATAAGGCAAAAGCTGCCAATCACCGCGGACCCAACGATGATAACGCATAACATCAATATTATAAGCGGTTGGATAGTCTTCAATGACTTCTATGCTACTTACTAGAGCAGTACGAGCATATCCTCCTTCTAAGAGATCATGACTAAGAATAGTATTTTCTTTAATTTTGCCATCAAGTGCTTGTTCAAATGCATCAATATTATAAAGACCTTTACCGATAAAGGTGCCTTCTCCTAAAAGATCTTGATAAGTATCAGAAACAGCAAAAACATAAGGATCAATGCCACGGTTGATAGAAAAAACCCGTTGGAGAATTGATGTTTTTTTTCCTGTTGTAAGAGAAGGAATAATGCGTGGTTGTAAAATGCTATAGCCCTTTACAACCTTTCCACTTTGTGGATCAAAAACGGGATAATTGAGTGGATGGTTAAGCTTTCCAACAAGTTTCGCGACGCTCTCTGGAGTAAGACGTGTATCACAATCCAGCGTCATAACAAAACGGCAATCCATGGGAAGATGTGGATTGGGAGGATAAAAGCTTGTATTTTTATCGCCTCTTAAGAGCCGATTAAGTTCATGAAGTTTTCCTCGCTTTCGTTCCCATCCCATCCAACATTTTTCGCTTGTATTATAAAGGCGTCGGCGATGTAAAAGGAAAAAAAGCGGAAGTTTATCACGATGATAACGACTATTGAGTTTATCAATACTCTTTTGCGCATAGTGCAATAAATCAAGATCATCTTGCGTTTCTCTCAATGGAGCATCCACCCAATCTGTAATGAGTGCAAAATGAATGGCACCTTTAGAATTGGAAAGATAGTGCACTTCAAGATTGCGCACTTGTTCATCAATGTCAGCGCGTGATGTCATCAAAGTAGGTACAACAACCATTGTCCGTGCATGTTTTGGAATACCTTCTTTATATTCATAACTAATGAGTTGTTTTGATGGGACAAACCACGAAACAACAGTGTTAAATAAAGCAAAAGCAGCATCGATAGCAGGAAAAAGCGCCAATCCAGTAAAGCAAAAAGACATCCATTGTGTCATGCCAGATAGCTGTAAAAGGGCGTAAATTACCAGCAAAAGAGCAAGCGTCAGAAAAGAGACAGGAATGGCGATGACTCTCAATTTTGAGCAACAGGAAGCGCGTGTCCATTTTATGAAAAAGGGCGGAATATATCCACAAGCCTTTTCAAATATACCACAACCATCATCAACAAGGTACCACCCCACACAAGAATGATAAGGCATATCTTTAGAAGTGGAATTTGCCATTTCTACAACTTTATGTGCAACTTCCAGTTCACTAAGAGGCGAAAAGCGAGAAACTTTTTCAATGACTTGTCGATAAATATTGCGTGAGTGAGCATCAATTTCAGAAAAATCACTATTTTTACGCAAAATAGAATCGACACAACTCACTGTTTCAAACCATGCTGTCCAATCAACATCATCTATAGCTTTAAGAGCACGGATAATATTACCCATGGTCACACCATCTGCTGCTTGTCGGGTATGTTCATCGGCTGTTGCAATCTCTAAGCTACTGCCTTGGCTTTTCAATTGCTTTTCAAGCCAAGTTAATGCTACGGTTGAATCGACAGATGCACTGCGCAGGCGATAGAATAAATGTGCTGAAAAAGTTGGATCAACAATAAATGATTTATACTGCGTAAAAAGAGAGTGTAGATTTGTTTTATTTTTTACAAGAGAAATTTTATCTGCAACTTGACTAGCAAGATGGCGCATATGTCGCGCTTTTTCGATACGTACTGAAAGACGACGGACATTTTCAATGAGCAGCATTTGCATAACTGAAGGAAGAGCCCACAATTCACCAATTGTGAGCGCACAAACTTCTTGAAATCCGTTGGTTATAGCAGTGAGTGTTCCTTGTGAAAAGCTGCTATCGGTATGCGCAATATAAAGCCAAGTTAAAGCAAAAATTCGTGGTATTCCGGCTTTGTGTGTAGAAAGAGGAAGTTGCTTTATGAAGGACTTGGGTAGATTACAACGTAGCTTTTGTATGGTTTTATCAATGGTGTAATGATTATCAATGAGCCATTGAGCAGATGGTGCGATGGTTTCATCATTTCGAGCAGCAAAATCACTGGTATGAAAGGCATGAAGAATAAGTTTAGCATTTTCATTCAATCTCTTGCGAAAATCTCCTACTCCTTCATATTCAGGGAGTAAAATTTCTTTACCAGAAGCTATATCATGCCCTAAGTTATAAAGATCTTCCTGTACCTTATAAATTGCACGAAGAGGAAAATCCGTATTAATAAAATGATCTTTTTTCTCTTTTTGAGAAAAAAAGCACTTTATGAAAGGTATTATGCACGTCATAGTGTCCCATTGTTATTCAATTACATCGTTTTTTATTTAAATTTTAAGCATTTTATCTGAATAGTGAACCGTTGTTAGACAAAAAACAAACTTTTTGTTTTTATTTGCAAGCATTTATAATTTTTGTTTCAATAATTTAAAAATAAGCAGACAATTTTTTTAGAAAATAAAAAGGTCACTCCTAATGAGTGACCTTAATAATAAAACCAACTTTAATGATTGATGATTAATCTTGTTCTTGTTTTTTCAAAGCTGCACCCAAAATATCACCAAGAGAAGCACCTGAATCTGTAGAACCATATTGTGCAACAGCTTCTTTTTCTTCTGCAATTTCTAAAGCTTTAATCGATACTGAAATTTTACGTGTTTTTTTATCAAATGCTGTGATGCGAGCATCAACCTTTTGCCCAATTGCGAAACGCTCAGGACGTTGCTCATCACGATCACGCGCAAGATCAGCACGCCGAATGGTTGTCTCAAGGTTGTGGTCAATCAATTTCACACCAATGTCATTGTCGTTAACAGCAATCACTTCGCATGTTACAACTGCACCTTTTCGCAATTCGCCAGAAGCAGCTGCTTCTCCAACTTTATCACTGGAAAGCTGCTTAATTCCAAGAGAAATGCGCTCTTTTTCAATATCAACATCAAGGACCACAGCTTTAACGATATCGCCTTTATTGTAAGTATCAATAACTTGTTCACCAGGACGGTTCCAATCAAGATCAGACAAATGAACCATACCGTCAACATCGCCTTCAAGCCCAATAAACAGACCAAATTCTGTTTTATTTTTGACCTCTCCTTCAATTTGCGAATTGACAGGAAATTTATTGGCAAAAGCTTCCCATGGATTTTCAAATGTTTGCTTTAAGCCAAGAGAAATACGCCGTTTAGAAGGATCAATCTCAAGAACAACCACTTCTACTTCTTGTGATGTAGACAGAATTTTTCCAGGATGAACATTTTTCTTTGTCCAACTCATTTCAGAAACATGGATCAGCCCTTCGATTCCTGGTTCAATTTCAACAAAACCACCGTAATCAGTAATGTTGGTAACAGCACCCGTAATTTTTTTACCAATCGGATACCGGACACTGATGCTTTCCCAAGGATCACTTTCAAGCTGTTTCATTCCAAGAGAAATACGGTGCGTATCTTGATTAATGCGAATAATCTGCACTTTAATCGTTTGGCCAATTGTGAGCACTTCAGATGGGTGATTAACACGCCGCCATGCCATATCTGTAACGTGCAAGAGACCATCAATCCCACCAAGATCAACAAAGGCACCATAATCTGTAATATTTTTCACCACACCTTCAACGATTTGGTTTTCTTCAAGATTTTGTACGATTTCTGAACGTTGCTCAGCGCGACTTTCTTCTAAAACAGTGCGGCGTGAGACCACAATATTGCCACGACGACGATCCATCTTCAAAATTTCAAAGGACTGTGAATTATGCATGAGGGGTGAAACATCACGAATGGGACGAATATCAACTTGGCTGCGAGGCAAGAAAGCAACTGCACCATCAAGATCGACTGTAAAACCACCTTTTACTTGGCTAAAGATCACTCCATCAACGCGTGCACCAGCATTGAATTTTTCCTCCAAACGGACCCAACTTTCTTCGCGCCGTGCTTTTTCACGCGATAAAACAGCTTCACCCATCGCATTTTCAATGCGTTCAATGTAAACCTCAACTTCATCGCCAACTTGCAAAGAACCATCTTTTGCTTTAGCTCCAAATTCTTTGAGAGGAATACGTCCTTCGACTTTAAGACCAGCATCAATAATGGCCATGTCTTTTTCGATTGCAATAACACGACCTTTAACAACAGATCCTTCATTAAGATCATTAGTTTGAAAAGATTCTGTTAAAAGGGCTTCAAAATCCGCTGTTGTGGGATTGTATTGTGACATAAGAACTCCTAATATATACCTTGTATTATAAGGTATGAGCGCTAGGTTAGTGTTAACATAAGTAACTCCCTAGCCTTTTTCCTTGAATAAAGGAAAAAAAGTTAGCGCTAGGCTGGAAGTTACCTTAACGAATTTATCCAATTATATGCATTTTTATGATTGGATCAATAAAGCTGCATGCAATTTCAAATGTTGCTTCTATACTCAATTCTGACGTATCAAGCAAGTGGGCGTTTTTTGCTGGTTTTAGTGGACTTTGTTTGCGCGTTATATCGCGACTGTCGCGCTGTTCAAGTTGAGCTAGGATTTCATGATAATTTGCTTGAACACCTTTTTTTAAAATCTCTTGGTAGCGGCGTTTGGCGCGTGTTTGAACATTGGCTAGAATATAAAACTTGATATCGGCATCAGGACAAACAATCGTTCCGATATCACGCCCATCAAGCACACAACCGGGCAAAACTTTAGCAAAGTTGCGTTGTTTTTCGACAAGAATTTTGCGTACAGCAGGGTTAATTGCTATTTTTGAAGCCGCTTCACCAAGTTCATGAGAAGAAAGAAGAGAAGGATTTAAGGTGTTAAAATCAAGTCTTTTAGCATAAATAATAGCATTTTTTTCATCATTAAGAGCTAAATTTTGCTGTAAAAGCGTATGAGCAACACTACGATAAGTAAGACCAGTATCGAGATGACGAAGGCGATAATGTGCAGCAATTTTGCGTGCTAAGGTTCCTTTGCCTGAGGCAGCAGGTCCATCAATGGCGATAACAAAAGGCTTCAAGCGATTTTTCCCCCAAGTTGTTTTATAAAAGGAATAAATTCTGGAAAGCTCGTAGCGATCATTCGTTTATCATCAATGGTAACAGGTTTTTCTGATACAAGCCCAAAAATGAGAAAACACATAGCAATTCGATGATCAAGATGTGTGGCAACATACCCTCCCCCCAAACCTTTGGCAGAACCTTTTCCATAAACAACAAGAAAATCTTGACCTTCTTCACAGTCTACGCAATTAATTTTTAATCCTTGAGCAACAGCAGACAATCGATCCGATTCTTTTACACGCAATTCTTCAATTCCTAGCATTACTGTTTTGCCTTCTGCAAAGGCTGCTGCTACTGCCAAAGCAGGATATTCATCAATCATCGATGGAGCACGTTCTTTGGGCACCGTAACGCCTCTAAGGACCGATGACTTTATCCGTAGATCAGCAACATCCTCTCCACCTGTTTGACGTCGGTTCAAAAATTCAATTTGAGCACCCATTTCCCACAATGTTTCGATAAGTCCTATTCGAGAGTTATTTATCAAAACATTTTCAATGGTGATATCAGAGTCTTCTATAAGAAGGGCTGCGATAATTGGAAAAGCAGCAGAAGAAGGATCACCTGGAATATGAATCGTTTGTCCAGTAAGATGGGGTTGACCATTAAGATGAATCAAACGCGCACCTTCGTTATCTTTTTCTATTTCAAGTTGCGCACCGAATGCTTTTAACATTTTTTCCGTATGATCTCGTGTCAGAACTGGTTCAATAACAGTTGTAGTGCCGGCGGTATTGAGTCCAGCAAGCAGGATTGCTGATTTAATTTGGGAGGAAGCTATTGGAACACGGTAACGAATCGGATTAGCCATTTTCGGACCATAAAGCGTTAAAGGAAGGTGATCGTCGCGCGTTGCCTCAACTTCAACCCCCATGAGACGCAGTGGATCAAGGATACGTCCCATTGGACGTTTAGAGAGAGAAGCATCACCAATAAAGGTTGTTTTCATATGATACGGACCAACCATTCCCATAACCAAACGAGCACCTGTTCCAGCGTTTCCAAAGTCTAAAGGTTTTTGTGCAGCTAAAAGGCAACCATTCCCTGTTCCTCGTATGATCCAGAAATCTTCTTTTTTAATAATACAGGCACCCATAGCTTGCATAGCAGCAGCTGTATTGAGTACATCAGCGCTTTTAAGTAATCCATGAATATATGTCTCACCACTTGCTAATCCTCCCAATATAAGAGAGCGATGAGAGATTGATTTATCTCCTGGTATTTGAATTTTTCCAGAGAGACTACTCGATTTATAGGTGGTTATAGGGATTGCTTTTTGCATGGAAATTCTATTTAATTCTATCTAACTTTTATGAAATTGTGCATCCTTTAGCACATGCTTTAAAAGACGTCATGAAAAAATCACTGTGGAACAGTGTATTTATCTTTGACAAAGGTATTATTTTTCGATTAAGCACCATAAAATTTATCTTTTAATGGAATAACAGTTAATCAAAGAGGCACGGTTTATGGCAAAACAAGAACTTGGAACTAAACGTGTTGATCCAGAAACAGGAAAAAAATTTTACGATCTAAATCGCGATCCTATTGTGTCGCCCTATACAGGAATTTCTTATCCGCGTTCTTACTTTGAAGTTGCAGCAGCTGAAGCAAATAATGAAGAAGAAGTTGATACTGAAGAGCTTGATACAGCACTTGAAAAATCTGCTTTTATGCTTCTTGAAGATGATGATGTGGATTCTAAAGATGACGATCTTCCTGATTTAGAAGATAGTGATGTAGATCTTGGTGATGATGATGATACATTTTTGTCTCATGATGGTGACGATGAAGATGATGACGTTACTGATATTCTCGGAGGCGGTGTTTCTAATGATGACGATGCTTAAAAGAAGTAAAAGAGGACATCTTTTTTATTGAATGTAAATTCTTCTTGATCTTCAATTTTGATCGTTCTAGAAAAGCTGGAATTGTATACTGTCTTTTTGGGACAATTTGTTTTTATAGGGGCTATAGCTCAGCTGGGAGAGCGCTTGCATGGCATGCAAGAGGTCAGCGGTTCGATCCCGCTTAGCTCCACCAAAAAGACCAACTGTTCTATCAAGGAAATCAATTATAATAAAAGATGTGTGCATCAATTTAAAAGGTTTATGTGCTATTTAATTATCATTCCAATAGCGCCTGTTCCTTGCATCTTAATGATATTATAATACATTTTTAATCATTTGTTGGATTATAAAATTTACTGTTGCAACCGTGAAAGTAGATAATTTTTTTATGCTTTGCACAGAAATAGAAAATGAGCTGTTTAACTTACGCCTTGTCTTAAAGGACAAAATTTGAATTTCCTTTACCACAATATTTCCACAAATATCATAATATGTTGTTTACCGGTATCTTTTTAAAAGATATGAAGTACTTAAACAAAGAGTAGAGAATAAAATATTAAAATATACTTCTCAATTATTGCGAATCAGAACTTTCTTCGAGTATTTTTAGCCTGATCAGATGTTCTTCCAATTAAAAATTACCCACCTTGAGTAGCATATACCTGCTCAATACTAAGGTATATTAACGCTTAAATAATATATTGATCAATTAATTTTTTCCTTGCACGTCACAAACAAGGTTGAGGTGTGAGAGCAAAGTGGTGCCATCATTATATGTGCTAATTCCCAATGTTACGGATAATTCTTACATTTGAGAATGTATGTTCATAAAAAAACATTTTTAGTCTTTTCTTTCACAGTTTTTATCCACATACCCATTGTGCTTGTTATGTGCAAGCCAATGGTTTTATTGATTCAACCTCAAGAAATCTGAAACGATAAAACCCTACGCCATTCGAGATTCTTACTTTAATATGAATAACGATATATTATCTTTATAAATCAACATCTTAAACCATTTAAGAAAAAGAATAAAAATGCTTCTCATAAATATTCTCAAATGCAAAAGCTATCACAACATTGGAGACTGACTTGTTACTTCATAGGCGTTACAAATCTTTCTCTGAATACTCCCTACCCTGAGTATTCATTGTGTGTAAAGTTGCATATACCTTATCATCCTATAAACGGGAGTGTTTTTACAATACAATAAGATAACTTCTTTCAATTAAGATGAACTGGATGGACGAGTATGTTTTATTTCATACAATACTAAATACACTTAGTTTTTTTGAAGACTGTAGCGCCCTCTTTATACAAAACAACGTTTTTTCGTTTAATGCATTTCTCGTTTTTTTATATTGAATATTTTACCCTTTTTATGATGCCCGAATTGCATTTGTTTTAATTGCTATTTTATACGCTTAACAAAGAAAATATTCATATAATAATCAGCCAGTAATACGCATAATGAAAATAAAAAATGATATTATATTTTAAAATTTTTCTTCAATAACCTCTAGTACTTAGCCCAATGCGAAATGCCAACACTAAATAGAAGATGGTTTCTATTATAAATTTTTTTAACAAAGGAGGTAAAAATGTCGAGAGTATCTTCAAATATATTGTGTATTGCAAAAGCTTTCTGTCGCTTGAGTTTATTCTAAAAAATAACAATTTATTTCATTGAACGATCGGAAAAACGACACTATTTTATCATATTATGTGGAATTTTGCTTTTGAATAATTTTATCCCATCAATTCCCTGATTGAGATTTTCAAAAATCTTCCCTAATGCCATCCACATCTTTTTAATTGCTGTTCATAGAGCCTCGATATCCTTGCCATGCGCTGTGCTGTCTGTGAAAGCGCAGCACTGACATGCCCACCACTACGTGCATAAGCACCATGCCCCATATGATAATTTAAATAAAGGCTATATGCATCATCAAACCTCACCCCATTGCGTTGAACACTTTGGCTATGATACCAAGCAACAAAATCAGCAGCATCTGCGAAATTCGTACGCCATGCAAAAGACTTTCCTGTAGAGCGAAGATACATTGCCCATGTACTATCAAGCGCTTGAGCATAACCATAAGCTGTCGACCGACGCTTCCATGGTATAAAACCAAGTAGTTTTTTGCGTGGAGGACGTGCATTGTGACGAAAGCTCGATTCCATCTTAATGGTTGCAAGAATAATAGGCATAGGAATTCCATAGCGCATTTCCGCTCTTTGAGACACCTTACCCCAATTGTCAAAAAAACCATTTTTTTGTGCTAAAATAGCACAAGCATTATTTGTGTGGATGGGAGTGGTTGTTGCACATCCCTCTAGCAAAAACACCAGTGCCCCTAAAAACAAAAGGTGTCGCATATTCCTATTCCTCTCGTTTAAGAAATAAAACAAGATAGAGATACTAAAAAATGATTACCAATCAATAAAGAACATGATCTAACTTGTAATATTTAAGAAGCTTGCTTTGCTTTATTCCTCATCAGCAAAACGCAATGTTTGCGACTGAGCCAATGTTGTCATTTTTGTTGGTTCAGAGTAATTTTCTTTTAATTCGACAGTTTCAATGCGATTTGCCCGTTTCATGATTTTGGAGGACGATATCAAAATTCCCTCTATATCTTCACCTGCTTTATGAAAGTGCTTCTGTAGTGCGCGAACACGCGTATCCATTCGTCCAAAATCTTCCATCAATTTTGCTACTTCTGATTGAATTAAATGCGCTTGTTCACGCATCCGCGCATCTTTCATAATGGTTTGTACCACTTGGACAGAGAGCATCAACAAAGATGGTGAAACAATAATCACATGGGCTCTATTGGATTTTTGTACCAATGCCTCAAAGTCCTCATAAATTGTTGCGAAAATCGATTCAGATGGCACAAAAAGGAAAGCAGTGTCATGGGTTTCTCCAGGAATCAAATATTTTTGTGCAATATCACGAATATGAACTTCCATATCGGTACGAAATTGGCGTTCTGCCTCTTGACGCTCTTGCGCTGATTCTGCCTTACGCATAGCATTCCAAGCTTCCAGAGGAAATTTAGCATCAACAACAAGAGAAGGAGCTTTATTGGGCATATGAATGAGACAATCTGGGCGCTTTCCATTGGAAAGAACAGCCTGAAAAGCATAAGCGTTTGTTGGTAAGGCATCGGCAATAATTGCTTCCATCCGCCCTTGACCGAAAGTACCACGCGTCTGCTTATTGCTTAAAATGGACTGCAACTGAACAACTTGTCCCGTAAGCGATTGAATATTATTTTGTGCTGCATCAATCACTGCTAAACGTTCTTGCAAACGATTCAAATTTTCATAAGTGGATTTGGTCTGTACCTGAAGTGTTTGGCCTAAGCTTGTTGTCATCCCATTGAGTTGCTCACTGAGTGATTTATTCAATTCAGCTTGCCGTTGACCAAAAATTTCCGCCATCGTTTGCATTCGTCCTTGCATTTCAGCTTGTGTTTTCAGCAAAGTAGCCATCTGCATTTGTGCCTCACGTGCGCGTTCAGCAATTTCATTTTCCAAAAATGCTTTTTTTCGATGAGAATGTATCAACATAAAAAATGCCAAACAGACAAGTATAAATAAAAGCAAAAGCATTAGTTTAGAAAAAAAATCACCAGCGAGTATGGAAAAAAACGAATCAAACATAAATTGTAATATAACGCTCTTATTGTAAAAAAACGCAAGAATCCGTTATTCAATATTGACCAATAACAAACCATTGATTAATCTCTACTTATGCCAATGAGATCTTTAGTTACTTTACCTGATCCGATTTTACGGGAAGTGTCCAAACCTGTTGAGCAGGTCGATTCAGCTCTCCAAAAACTTGCGGATGACATGTTGGAAACCATGTATAATGCTAAGGGCGTTGGTCTTGCTGCTATTCAAATTGGTATACCGCTACGTATGTTGGTTATAGATGTCTCTGGAAATTCTGAAGATGAGCAGAAAAAACCACTTGTTATTATCAACCCTGAAATTTTATGGCTTTCAGATGAGCGTAATATTTACAAAGAAGGTTGTCTTTCTATTCCTGATTATTTTGCAGAGGTTGAACGTCCTAAACGCCTTCGTGTTCGCTATCAGAACCGTGAAGGAAAACAAACAGAAATTGAAGCAGACGATCTCTTAGCAACTTGCTTGCAGCATGAAATTGATCATTTAGATGGGCGCCTTTTTATTGATTACATTTCAAAGATCAAACGCGATATGGTGATACGAAAATTTAAAAAACGCGCAAAAGAAAAAAACATGCAGGAAGCAGTTTTGTAATGGCTTTACGATTAAGTTTTATGGGAACACCAGATTTTTCTGTTCCTATTTTACATGCTTTACTGGATGCAGGTCATGATGTTGTTGCTGTTTATAGTCAACCCCCTCGCCCAGCAGGACGTCGAGGGCTTAAATTAATCCCCTCACCTGTTCACAATGTAGCAAAAAAGAAATCCATTCCTGTCTTCACGCCTCAAACACTTAAAACAGCCGAACAACAGGAGCAATTTGCAGCACTTTCTGTTGATGCTGCTATTGTCGTGGCTTATGGACTCCTTTTACCTAAAGCTATTCTCGAAACGCCGCGTTTTGGTTGTTTTAATGCCCACGCTTCACTCTTACCACGTTGGCGTGGTGCTGCGCCTATTCAACGAGCAATTATGGCTGGTGATAAAGAAACAGGTATCATGATCATGAAAATGGATGAAGGACTTGATACGGGGCCTATCGCTCTTTCTCGCTCCATCCCCATTACTGATAACACCACCACTGCTGAGCTTTCAAACAGACTTTCACATATTGGCGCAGAACTTATGGTAGAGACTTTATCAACTCTTGAAAAAGGACAACTTAAACTGACCCCACAATCAGAGGAAGGCATTACCTATGCGGCCAAAATTAGAAAAGAAGAGACCCGCATTGATTGGACAAAACCTGCAGAGTTTATTCATAGGCATATTCGCGCGCTCTCTCCCTCTCCTAGTTGCTGGTGCAACATGAATATCGGTGGACGAGAAGAACGTGTAAAAATTCTTGATAGTCGCTTAACAACAGGTCCTTCTCTTGAAATTGGACGGATAGAACCAGATTCTTTGATTATCCATTGTGGGCAAGGACGGATAGAAATAACCTCTCTCCAAAGATCTGGCGGTAAAATTCTTGAGTGCGCAACATTTTTGCGAGGTGCTCATATTTCTGCTGTTTTTTAAGATGCCACGTTTTAAACTCACTCTTGAATATGATGGTTCAAATTATGCTGGTTGGCAGCGTCAAGCAAAACTTCACACTATACAAGGAGCTCTTGAACAAGCACTCTTTTCCTTTAGTGGACAACAATTGACCATAACAACAGCAGGACGAACGGATGCAGGAGTACATGCTACGGGACAAGTTGCGCATGTTGATTTTGAAAAAAACTGGCATCCCCATACTGTACGTGATGCGCTCAATGCTCTTTTACGAAAACAGGGAGAAGCAATTTCAATCCTAAACGTAGAAAATGTCCCTGATGACTTTGATGCACGATTTTCCGCTATAAAACGCCATTATCTTTTTAAAATACTTAATCGTCGCTCTCCACCAGCCTTAAATGCCAAACGCGTGTGGTGGTTGCCAAAGCCTCTTAATGCTGACGCCATGCATGAAGCAGCGCAAAAGCTTGTAGGACAACATGATTTTACAACTTTCCGTTCAGCACACTGCCAAGCCAAAAGCCCTATTCGCACCCTTGAACGCCTCGATATTCAAAGAGAAGGTGAAGAAATTTTCCTTTATGCACAAGCTCGTTCTTTTCTTCATCATCAAATCCGTTCATTCGCAGGAAGCCTCATGGAAGTGGGTATTGGACGTTGGACAGCTCAAGATCTCGAAACAGCTCTTCATGCTAAAGATCGTAAACGTTGTGGTGTTGTTGCCCCCCCCGCAGGACTTTATTTAACCAAAGTAGAGTATTAATGATCCTTCAAGAGTGAACATCTCAAAAGTCGTTAAAGCAGTTTATAAAAAGAACGAATTTCTTCAAAAGCTTCTGCTGCTGTATTAACAAATTTTACAAAATTAATATCAGTAGGAGAAATTGTACCTTGTGCAGACAGATACTCAAAATTGACAGTATTGCTCCAAAATTCTTTGCCAAACAATAAAATTGGTACCTGTTTCATACGCCCCGTCTGTACTAAAGTTAATGTCTCAAACAGTTCATCCAGAGTCCCAAATCCTCCAGGGAAAATGGCTAGGGCTTTCGCTCGTACTAAAAAATGCATTTTGCGCATCCCTAAATAATGAAAATTGAAACATAAATGCGGCGACACATACGAATTAGGCTCTTGCTCATGTGGTAAAATAATATTCAAGCCAATCGTTGGAGCACCAACATCACAAGCACCACGATTTCCCGCCTCCATGATTCCTGGTCCGCCCCCCGTAACAACCACAAATTCACGATATTGTGTCGTAGCAGAATAGAGTGAGCACAAACGCGCAAACTCTCTTGCTTCATCGTAATAATGTGACATAGCATGCAAATTTTTCTTTTGTATTTCATTTTTTGCAGCCCACGCTGCTTGCCCAGGTTCAGGAATACGCGCACCACCAAACAAAACAACTGTTGATTGAATATCATATTCTTTAAGGGTTATTTCCGGCTTTAAAAATTCAAGACTAATACGTTGTGAGCGCAGCTCTGGACGCATCATAAAATCTTGATCGATATAGGCTAAACGATAAGTAGACGAACGCATTTGTGCTGAATTAGAGATTTTATGGATCTGTTGTAGAGCATCCTTCGTATGGAGAAGTGGTGTCCAGTTTTCTTGCTCCCTTTTTCTTTTTTCTTTACAGCTTTTTTTCATGCACCTGTCCTACTTCCTCATCGTTTTATTGACTGAACACATTTCTTCGCGTAGTTCATAGAGAATAAATCTTGAAGCTTTCAACTTGTTTAACGGAACTCTCGTCATGACTCATATCACACAACTTGAAATTATTATCGAAAAAGCTTTTGACGACCGCGATTCTATCGATACTACCACAAAAGGCGAAATACGTGAGAGTGTTGAACATGCATTGAACCTTCTTGATAAAGGTGAAATCCGTGTTGCAGAACGACAAAAAAATGGACAATGGCATGTTCATCAATGGTTGAAAAAAGCGGTTTTACTCTCTTTTCGGCTTAATCCTATGCAAATTATTACTGGTGGAATCAATGGGACACATTGGTGGGATAAAGTTCCTTCAAAATTCTCTGGTTGGCAAGAGGCAGATTTTAAAAGTGCTGATTTCCGTTCCGTTCCTGGAGCCATTGTACGTCATTCTGCTTACATTGCACCCAATGTTATATTGATGCCATCCTTTGTCAATCTTGGTGCTTTTATCGATGAGGGCACAATGGTTGATACATGGACCACCGTTGGTTCTTGTGCACAAATTGGTAAACATGTCCATCTTTCTGGCGGTGTTGGTATTGGAGGTGTTTTAGAACCACTGCAAGCAAATCCAACAATCATTGAAGATCATTGCTTTATCGGTGCTCGCTCTGAAATTGTTGAAGGCTGTATTATCCGTGAAGGTGCTGTTTTGGGAATGGGAGTCTTTATTGGAAAATCAACAAAGATTATTGATCGTACAACAGGTGAAATTTTTATTGGTGAAGTACCAGCCTATTCAGTGGTTGTACCAGGTTCTCTCCCCGGAAAACCTTTACCAAATGGTGAAGCAGGCCCAAACCTTTATTGTGCTGTTATTGTAAAACGCGTTGATCAAAAAACACGAGAAAAAACATCTATTAATGATCTTTTACGTTCTTAGACACAAGATTAATTCATAATAATATTTCATCGTTTTTTAACTTGAATAATAACCTCGAATACAAGGATTCTCTCATTTCAAATCCTTTCATAGTGAATCAATCACTATCATTTCCTTGCACGTTATAAACGCAGTTGGTGTGTGGGTAAGAAACACTTCAAGAAAAGAGTGAAATACCTTTAATGAATTCTCTCAAGTGATAAGGACTGTCATAATATTTTGAGCTGAAAAAAAGTATGATGGGTGCGCTTTGCACCTTTCTGACGCGTAAAAGCGGTAATGCCAAATGGATTTTATATCATTCACAGTGTATTTTACGTTATATTTTTCATAGCCCCCGTTGTGAAATGGAGTTTGATGTATTGAGTGATGATTTACGAAAACGAGCACGCCAATATGCAACATAAATGTATTTTGTTTAAAGCATTCTGTTTTACGTGAGGAAGTGATACCATTATGCAATACACAAGAACATGAAGCACGACGCAATTCTATTTAAAAGTGTTCTTTAAACACCTGAACCAATCGACAAAAGCAAAAGCGCAATCAATGAGAGAAAATACCCCTTTTTTCATTATTTGTTCATTTTGAGCGCTTGAATAAATGCCGATTGTGGAATTTCTACTTTTCCAAATTGGCGCATCCGCTTTTTGCCTTCTTTTTGCTTTTCCAAAAGTTTGCGCTTACGCGTAACATCACCCCCGTAACATTTCGCTGTTACATCTTTACGCAAAGCACGAATCGTTTCGCGCGCTATAACTTTACCACCAATAGCCGCTTGAACTGGAATCTGAAACATATGCTGAGGAATAAGATCTTTCAGTTTTTCGCACATTGAACGCCCACGCTTTTCTGCAATCGTGCGGTGAACAAGCATCGATAATGCATCAATAGGCTCTCCATTCACCAAAATAGACATTTTAACTAAATCACCTTCTGCATAATCTGTCATTTGATAATCAAAAGAAGCATAACCCTTTGAAATCGATTTTAGCCGATCATAAAAATCAAAAACAACTTCATTCAGTGGTAAATCATACGTTACCATAGCACGGGTTCCAACATAGGATAAACCAACCTGTACCCCACGCCGCTCTTGGCATAGCTCTAAAATTGACCCAAGATAATTATCAGGAGTCATGATTGTTGCCCGAATCCATGGTTCTTCTATGGAAGAAATTTTAACCACATCAGGCATATCCGCTGGATTATGTAACTCTTTAACAGAACCATCATTCATATTCATGCGATAAACAACTGAAGGTGCTGTCGCAATTAAATCCAAATTAAACTCACGCTCTAATCGCTCTTGAATAATTTCAAGATGCAGAAGTCCCAAAAAGCCACAGCGAAAACCAAACCCCAAAGCCGCAGATGTTTCCATTTCAAAAGAAAAACTCGCATCATTTAAGCGTAATTTGCCCATGGCTGCACGCAAATCATCAAAATCAGCAGCATCAATTGGAAAAAGCCCACAAAAAACAACCGGTTGCGCCGGCTTAAAACCAGGCAAAGCATTTTCACAAGGACGACGCTCTTCAGTAATCGTATCCCCAACCCGTGTATCTGCTACCTCTTTGATAGAAGCAGTGATAAAACCAATCTCGCCTGGTCCTAATTCATCAACCTGTACCATTTTAGGTGTAAAAACCCCAACGCGCTCAACTGGATATTTTGCACCTGTACCCATCATACGAATGGTTTGGCCTTTTTTTAAAATACCGTCTATCACCCGTACCAAAACAATGACACCAAGATATGCGTCATACCAGCTATCAACCAACATTGCTTTCAAGGGATTTGCAACATCGCCTGTATGTGGAGGTGGTAATTGTGCAACAATTGCCTCCAAAACATCAGGAACACCCAAACCTGTTTTTGCTGATATTTCTACTGCTTGAGATGTATCAATGCCTATCACATCTTCAATTTGTTCTTTAACTCGCTCAGGTTCTGCTGCTGGAAGATCAACTTTATTGAGAACAACAACCAACTCATGGGAATTATCAATGGCTTGATAAACATTTGCTAACGTCTGCGCCTCTACGCCTTGGCTTGCATCCACCACCAACAGAGAACCCTCACAAGCTGCCAATGAACGCGAAACCTCATAAGCAAAATCCACATGACCTGGTGTATCCATAAGATTTAAAATATAGGTTTCACCATTCTTTGCCTTATAGTGTAAACGTACCGTCTGTGCTTTAATAGTAATTCCACGTTCACGCTCAATATCCATGGAATCGAGTACTTGTTCTTTCATCTCACGTGTATCAAGCCCACCTGTTATTTGAATCAAACGATCAGCTAAAGTGGATTTGCCGTGATCAATATGCGCCACTATGGAAAAATTACGAATATAATTACGATCTATTGTCATATAAGGCGATTTAGCAAAGAATAATACAAAACGCAAAGACCAATTATGCTCCAGCTCCTTACAAAAGAATATAAACCTAAAAAGCCTCTCAAAACACAACTTTTTATAGCCTAAAAAATGAGGCTTTTATTTGCTAAATTAAATCCAAGGCTGCTAAAATGATCTTTTCGCATCTTATTTGATAACTCATATGCTGTAGTAAGCTGGCACCATCACACACTTTGCCAATCTTCAATATTGCGACGATCCTTTACATTTGAAAAATTTTATAAGAGATATGCTTTTCTTTTACAGTTTTTACCCACATGGCCCCACCCACTCACTTGTGACGTGTAAGAAAGTGATTTGGATTGATTTAACATGAAAATGATTTGACGTGAGAAAATTTTACGGTATTCAGGGTCATAATTGAATGTGAATAATGCTATATTATAATTATAAATCAATGTATTATCATATTTATATGATGGGCGTGTATATCACTTAGGCTTGCAATAAAATTCGCAAGAAATGCTTTTTATTTGTACGCAATAATCTGCTTTTTTAGCAATCTTATATAAAATAACATGAATATCGAGAGAGTTTCTTCTCAATTTTTAAAACTTTAGAAATACGCTCTATTGAGTGATGTTTTTATATACTTTTTATATAACTCCTTCCTTCCTCCATTAAATATAAAACACACCAATCCTCTTCGATTCATTGGATAACGCATTGATTTATAATGATCGTTTATTGTTTTGCAATTTAAATTAAAGCTCTGAATATCGCGAGCTTCTCTCATTTTAAATCTTCTCATAATGAATCAATAAATTTTTTGCTCACCCATTATAAAACAGAGCTAGTGTATGGATAAAAACGTTTAAGAAATGAGTAAAAATACCTCTCTCTTTCAAATGCCAAAAGCTATCGTAATATTGAGAACAGATAAAGAAAATGCTCGTGCCTTTTATTTTAAGTAAAATGATGATGCTCTGTGGTTTTTCTATACTTCATGCAAACCGTCAATGAATATGATGTATATTGAGAAAATTATCTTTTAAAAAACGCTTTAATGTACAACGTTATGGGGATACTTTGGGCGTTCTATTTTGCGTGAGAAGCGTAACTCTATTAAGGGACAAAAGAAATAACGTGCGACAGTGCGTAATTTTCATTATTCAAAAACATTACCGTAGATGTTTTTGAAAGTTGTTAAAGCCGAATTTAAAGATGAGCGTTAATTTTTACCTTTATATCACCTCATGTTTTGGCTCAATGAAGGTTGTCTGCCCAGTTCAGAAATCTGACAAACAGAGAGAAGCACACTATTTCTCCAATTTGGTATGCAAAAACTGGAATAATTTATAGAACTTCTTAATCATCTGAATATTAAAAAAGCTCCAAAAATGAAAACTTTATAAGCAAAAAGCTCATGCAATAAAATCATAATAAAAAAATGTATAGCTAATCAATTTTTTTAATTGCTTTATTTTTTTTACGCCATTGTGAAGGTTGTAATTCAGCCACAATGATCCCAATCAGAATAAGCAAACCGCCCAATAAAGCTAAGGGAGATAAATGTTCTCCAGCCAAACGCCCAACAATACCAGCCCATACTGGTTCACCTGCGTAAATGAGTGTCGCACGCGTAGGGGAAATAGACTTTTGTGCCCAATTCATAGCTAATTGAATGATGGCACTCATTAATGCCAATCCTATACCAATATTAAACCAAACCCACGAAAATTCAGGAATGCTTTCTCCCATCAAAGGCATACAAGCAAATGAAAAAAAACCACTAAAAAATAACTGAATAATGGTTACACGCCGACTATCAACCTTGTTCGCAAAAATTCCGATGAGTATGACTTCTCCAGCAATCGCTAAAGCGCCTAACAAAGTTAAAATTTCGCCTTTTGAAAAATCAAAATTTCCCGGCTTTTGTCCTGAAATAAATACAAGCCCAATAAAAGCGAAAATAATGCCAATCCAACAAGCTAAACGGGGAGGTTTTTTAAAAACAATCCATTGCAAGATTGGAACCATCGGTACATAAAGCGCTGTGATAAAAGCTGACTGACTACTAATAATTGTTTGAAGTCCAGCTGCTTGAAAAGCATAACCAAAAAACATGGCTAAACCTATTGCCATCCCAGCGAAAACTTCATAAACAGTTATACCTTTTATAGAGCGCCAAAAAATTACCCCACATATAAGAGATGCAACAATAAAACGAAATCCAACAAAAAACAGAGGACCACTATAGCGTACCGCAATGTGAATGACTAAAAATGTAATGCCCCACAATATTGTCGCAGTAAATATTGCCAATTCTGGCTTACTTAATAAAGGATATTTAAACTGTTTTAGATTCACCATGAAAAACTTTCTCTTCCAATTTTCCCCACAATTTATGAAACAATAAGCGTTCCAACTCCCTGTTCGGTAAACAGCTCTAGTAAAACAGAATGAGGAGTTTTACCATTTAAAATGACAACACCTTCCACACCATTTTGAAGGGCTTTTATGCAAGTCTCTACTTTTGGAATCATGCCTCCTGAAATTGTCCCATTTTTAATAAATTTCTCAGCTTCAGAAACTGTCAATTCTTTTAAAAGTTTACCTTGTTTATCCAAAACACCAGGAACATCAGTGAGAAATAAAAGGCGTTTAGCCTCTAATGCACCAGCAATAGCTCCAGCAAAAATATCAGCATTGATATTATAAGTTTTACCATCGCGTCCTGGAGCTACAGGAGCAAGAACTGGTATCATTTCAGAAGATGCTAAAAGATCTAGCAATGTGCGGTCAACTTCAACAGGCTCACCAACAAACCCCAAATCTAAAACACGTTCAATATGCGAATCAGGATCAATGACAGTTTTATAAGCCTTTTCGGCAAAAACCATATTGCCATCCTTGCCGCATAATCCTATTGCCCATTCACCCTCAGCATTGATGAGAGCAACAATTTCTTTATTTATGGAACCCGCTAAAACCATTTCAACCACTTCAACGATCCGCTCATCGGTTACCCGTAGTCCGTTTTCAAATCGTGATTCAATCCCCATTTTCATTAAAATTTCAGCAATTTGAGGCCCACCACCATGAACAACAACAGGATTGATCCCCGATTGCTTTAATAGAGCAATATCACGCGCAAATGCTCCCCCCAAAGCAGGATCACCCATAGCATGGCCGCCATATTTTACCACGACCGTTTCATTTTCATATTTTTGCATATAAGGTAAAGCAGACGATAAAAATGCTGCTTGTTTTTCCAAAACATCTACATCACCGTTTTTAGCATCATCCATCAATAGAGCCTCCTCATCACTTTTTACCATCTCTTAATGAAATTTAGGAAAAGTGAAAACAATAAAACCAAACTTTACTCTATCCGCCCCCTCCCCTGAAAATCGTCAATTTTCCTCTAAATTACGAAAAAGGAATAGCAAAATGAAATACAAAAAACTTCCTTTAAAAATTGAAAGCGAAAAATTAAACAAAATAGACGTAAAAAAATGTCATTATTTTATGACCTTATATATAAAATTGAAAAGCAAAATTTTGAAGCTAAGCCGTACATTCAACTCATTAGTTTATCCCTATGGATACTTAACAATGAATAGGAATATATACAACCATTGATTTTGTAAGATAAAAATAAAGTTTCTTATAATAATAAAATTAACATATTCCCAAGATAAGAAATCACTCAACTGCTTTATAGCTTATCCCAATAAACTATAACTTTGGTTTTAAAAATTTGACTTTTTCTCAATCATTAAACATGAGGAAATGTCAATTGAACGCTCCTCATGGAGAATCATAATAAGTTGATTTATAATCATAATTTATCTTTTTATATCGTAAAATCAAAAAAAGGCTTTGCAAAATTATCATATATTGTGACTTTATTTCGATAACTCTTCAGAAGCATCTTCGTAAAAGCATTTAATTGTTTAGATTACTCTCTTCGTAAGGTTTTATAAAACTTCTCATTTTTCATGATCGGTCATTAAGTTTTTCTTTCTGCATAGCGATACATGCTTGAATTATTCAATGTTTTGTAGAATTTTTAACTCTTTTAATTATGTTATTTTATGAAAAAAGATTCATTTCGTAAATTTCTCTTTCCATATCACCAATCAATTTCAACAATATATCGTGCTGTTTTCTAAGCATATTGTGCTATTTTTTATTGTATTTATTTTTTCTTTTTAAAGGTAACTTCCTCTATCTTCCCACCAACTTTTTATTATGCCAATAAATTCAATTAAGTGAATTCCATCGAATCTGTTTCCCCACAAGAGAGATACATCGAATAACTCAAAAAGTGTTTTGTTATGTCTTCTTTAGCATTCAACACACATTATCTCATTCCACAATTTCTTTGGAACAAAATAAACTTGATTATAGCGTTTTTTATTATCTGGAAGAACTATTATGACATCAGAAATACAAAACTAAATCCGCATCTAAAAAGACATGATTACTGCTAAAAGCTAAGATGAGGCATGTAAAAGCTATTCCGAACAAAATAACCCTTATTTTAAAGGAAGCAGTGATTAAAACTATGAAAAATGCCAAAAATAAAATCGGTTATAAGAAGTTGATACTTTATTTGAAAAAGATGGATTGCCTAACAGCTTATTTAGCGTTTCTTGGCAAGCCGCTACCTATTTTATAGTTTTATTATAGAGCCTTTAAAAAGAAATTTTGAGTGAAAAAATAAACACCAAAAATACTGAATGCATAAAGGCAGTTATCATGACACTGGCAATATTTATTATCAATCACTCAATTGCGTTCTTATATGGATAAGCCCTTTTTAAAATGTCATAGACACTCAAAAATAAGACTTATCCATAAAACTCATGAAATATAAAAACTATCAGCAGCAGGAGTTTATCCTAAATTAGCTGTCTCTCTCTTTTCTTTTCAAGAAAAAATGCTTTTCAAAGATAATGAGACAATAGAAAGCTTAATGAAAATAACTTTCCCACAGTTCTCTCTAATTATTCTGAGAACATTCACATAATTTTAACCAGAAATATTTTCAAAAAATTCTTTCATACGTGAAAAAAAACCATGTGATTGCGGTGAATTTTCATGATTTGAGAGTTTCTCAAATTTTTGCAACAATTCACGTTGTTCTTGCGTTAATTTCTGCGGCGTCTCAATCGTGATATGGATGTAAAGATCACCCCTTGCTTGCTGACGGCGCAACATGGGCATACCTTTGCCTCTAAGGCGGAATTGACGTCCATTTTGTGTCCCTTCTGGAATCTTAACGCGTGCTTTAACACCATCAAGGTCGGAAACTTCAAACTCTCCTCCTAAAGCAGCTGTTACCATTGAAATAGGAACGCGACAGTGAAGATCTGCTCCTTCTCGCTGAAAAAACTCATGCGGTTTAATGGAAAGGAAAATATAAAGATCACCATTGGGGCCACCACGAATACCAGCATCACCCTCACCAGAAAGGCGAATACGCGTTCCATCTTCAATACCAGCTGGAACATTTACGCTTAATGAACGTTTTTTCTCTATACGCCGTGTCCCCTGACATTTGGGGCATGGATCCGTAATAGTTTCACCACGTCCATGACATGTAGGACATGTCCGCTCAATAGAAAAGAACCCCTGTGCAGCACGCACACGACCAGATCCATGACATGTTCCACAAACTTGCGGCTTAGAGCCTTTTCTTGCTCCTGATCCTTCACAAACATCACACGTAACGGAACTGGGAATATTAATTTCTGCAGTTTTTCCTGAAAATGCCTCTTCTAAAGTCACTTCCATATTATAACTCAAATCTGCGCCACGTTCGCGACTATCACCACGCTTACGGTGTGTCCCTCCCATAATCTCACCAAAAAAGTCTTCGAAAATATCCGCAAATCCACCACCAGCAGCAAAACCACCAAAGGGATTTACTCCCCCTTGACCACCGCTATTTTCAAAGGCCGCATGGCCAAATCGATCATAAGCAGCACGCTTCTGGGGATCTTTAAGAACTTCATAGGCTTCGCCAATTTCTTTGAATTTTCGCTCTGCCTCTTTATCCCCCGCGTTGCGATCAGGATGATATTGCATTGCCAACTTACGAAAAGCAGATTTCAACTTTTTATCATCACATTCGCGAGTCACGCCAAGAATTTCATAATAGTCAACCTTCATCATGTATTCCTGATAATTTTTCTGTCATCCATCTTTATGGATAATATTTCTTTTAATTTATATTTTTAGCAACAAAGTTGCAACTTATCTCAAATAATAAAGCCCAGCCTTATATTTCAAAGGCCGGGTTTATCAATTAATCAACACATATGCTGACACTATTTCTTCTTATCATTAACTTCTTCAAAATCAGCATCAACAACATCATCATTCTTTGCCTCTGTTTCAGTGTCAGCGCTCGCTGCTTGTGAGGCTTCGTACATAGCCTGTCCAAGCTTCATACTGACTTCTGCTAATTTTTGCATCTTTGTTGTTACTTCTTCCGTATCACTGCCTTCAAGCGCAGATTTCAAATCAGATATTGCTGTTTCAATCTGTCCCTTTTCTTCAGCTGATACTTTATCGCCATATTCATTGAGCGACTTTTCAGTTGAATGAATAAGAGCCTCCGCTTGATTTCTAGCTTCAACACCTTCACGGCGTTTTTTATCCTCAGCCGCGTGCTCTTCTGCATCCTTTACCATTTTTTCAATATCAGCATCACTTAAACCACCTGATGCCTGAATACGAATTTGATGCTCTTTACCTGTTCCCTTATCTTTGGCCGAAACATTAACAATACCATTCGCATCGATATCAAAAGTAACTTCAATTTGAGGTATACCACGTGGGGCTGGAGGAATACCAACAAGATCAAATTGAGCCAATAACTTATTATCACTTGCCATTTCCCGTTCACCTTGAAAAACACGAATCGTCACAGCACTCTGGTTATCATCAGCTGTCGAAAAAACTTGCGATTTTTTCGTCGGGATAGTGGTATTGCGCTCAATAAGGCGTGTGAAAACCCCACCCAAGGTTTCAATACCCAAAGATAAAGGTGTTACATCTAGCAACAATACATCTTTGACATCGCCTTGCAATACACCTCCTTGGATGGCAGCACCCATTGCGACCACTTCATCAGGATTAACGCCTTTGTGTGGATCCTTACCAAAGAAGCTCTGCACAACTTGCTGAATCTTGGGCATACGCGTCATTCCACCCACTAAAACAACTTCGTCAATCTCACCGGCCTTTAATCCAGCATCTTTCAACGCAGCTTTACAAGGTTCAATGGTACGCTGCACTAAATCGTCAACGAGAGATTCAAATTTTGCCCGAGTCAATTTCATTGTTAAGTGCTTAGGACCTGATTGATCTGCCGTGATAAATGGTAAATTAATTTCTGTTTGCTGTGATGAAGAAAGCTCAATCTTTGCTTTTTCTGCCGCTTCTTTTAAGCGCTGTAAAGCGAGTTTATCATTTTTCAGATCAATTCCTTGCTCTTTTTTGAATTCATCGGCAAAATAACCAACCAAGCGCATGTCAAAGTCTTCACCCCCTAAAAATGTATCCCCATTGGTTGACTTAACCTCAAAAACGCCATCTCCAATTTCAAGGACTGAAATATCAAATGTACCACCACCAAGGTCGTAAACAGCAATTGTTTTTCCGTCCTTTTTGTCCAAACCATAAGCTAAAGCAGCAGCAGTTGGCTCATTAATAATCCGTAAAACTTCAAGTCCAGCAATTTTACCTGCGTCTTTCGTGGCTTGACGTTGCGCATCATTAAAATAAGCAGGAACCGTAATAACGGCTTGTTCAACTTTTTCACCAAGATAAGATTCTGCTGTTTCCTTCATCTTTTGCAAAATCATAGCTGAAATTTGTGACGGAGAATATTTCTTTCCCGCCTCTTCAACCCATGCATCACCATTGTCACCTTTAACAATTTTATAAGGAACAAGCGCTTTATCTTTTTCAACCATAGGGTCATCAAAACGGCGCCCTATCAAACGTTTAACTGCAAAAACTGTCCCTTCAGGATTTGTCACCGCCTGCCGTTTAGCAGGTTGCCCAACAAGCCGCTCCCCCCCATCAGTAAAGGCAACAACGGAAGGTGTTGTTCGCGCTCCTTCTGAGTTTTCAATAACTTTTGCGTTTTTGCCATCCATAACAGCCACACAAGAGTTCGTTGTCCCCAAATCAATACCAATTACTTTTGCCATATTATAATCTCCATTCAGCAAGCTACCTCAACCTTCATAAAGCATCTTTTTAAGATAGCTCCTCATAACACCTAAAGCCCGTATATTGCTTCAAGCAACATAAATAATAATAAACTGCAAGTCGCAACAAGCCTTGCTGCCTCGTATATAAGAACAGGCTTTTATTGCTACAAGAGAATAATGAGAGAAACATCTCCAAAATAAAAAATTTATTTTAAAATAGGCACGCTAATGACCCATAAATACCATATTTATGAGAGACTTGAGAGTATAATATATTTTTCTTGCGATTCTTAAAAAATATATCTTTCTATAAAAATTAAAAAATAAAAGAATGATTGCACTCTCGCTCTTGATCTTCTCATCATTGATAAAATCATACTCACGTAAAAGCTTTTTAAAAGGCGAATAATTTATATCACAAATATTATAAATTTTCCTTGGACTAAAATAGTCATCATATCTAATGCTCATATCAGTAAAGGTATTATCTATCGATCTCCTTTCAAAAATTCTCCTTCTAACGGTCTCATTGTTTGCGGCTTTTGAAATCTGTGCTTTAAATTCACCTAAAGCGTTTTTTCTTAACTGTATAATTTTGAACTTTGAAAATATTAAAAATACCTCTGTATAAACGCTTTAAAATGCCAAGAGCTGTCATAATATTAAAAATTGGTAAAGTGGTTGATGATTGTTCTGTATTATATCTTCATTAAGTAAAATAGTAGTGCATCATAGATTTTATACCATTTGCAAATACTATTTATGAGATGAACACGGAAGCGTTAAGAGGTGTGTTGTCATTGTAAATCTTACTGTCTTCTTTTAAATTTCAAGAATTCTATGATTTTTATATTCAAATCAATTTCATTTTAGCATTTCTTTCTTTTATTTTAAATAAAAGCTCTGCTAAAATAAAAAATATTCAAAGTGTGAATCTTATGAAGGAGGGTAAATCAATGATGACATCTATTATTAAGAAAATAACAAATCTCATCTTTAAGAATATAATACATACACAATATCCATACAAAAAGGTTATCATAAATATCGTGTGTGCTCTTCTCTTTGCTGGTATAACCCTGCCAGCAGGTGCTCAGC
This sequence comes from Bartonella sp. AP30XZML, assembly GCF_042195945.1. NCBI lineage: Bacteria > Pseudomonadati > Pseudomonadota > Alphaproteobacteria > Hyphomicrobiales > Bartonellaceae > Bartonella > Bartonella sp. AP30XZML. The sequence goes on from NZ_JBHIPJ010000118.1 coordinate 126,898, forward strand.
AATATAAACTTGGCGACATAGAAATTCTCAATCCTTGGACACGCGAAACACTTAGAGGTATAAGAGTTGGTAGCGGTTATCTCTACATTATTAATCACAGTAATACCCCAGACCGTTTGGTTTCTATTTCCACAAACGGAGTAAAAACAACAGAGATACACTCTATGGCTGTCGTTAATGATATTATGAAAATGGAAAAAATGCACAATGGCATTGAAATTCCGGGAAATGGCGAAATCACGCTTAAGCCTGGCGGTGATCATATTATGTTCATGGGGCTTTCACAACCATTTAAGTTAGGTGATAAAATTAGCGCAAAATTAACATTTGAGAAAGCAGGAACCATTGATGTTGATTTCTCTGTAAACGCTATGAAAGTACCATCACCTTCTAAATCCTCTCCTGTTCACTAAGCTCCTTTTTATTATAAATACACACTTTATAAAATGAAGAAGCGTGAAATTTTTTACGCTTCTTTATTTTTTGTTTAATGCCATCAGTAAAAAATTATCCCCTTTGATGAATTAACTATGGTCAATTTCAGGAATACGTAAAACTTGTCCAGGATAAATTTTATCGGGAGATTTTAGCATTGGCTTATTGGCTTCAAAAATAAATGTGTTTTTATTACCTTGCCCTTTTCCATAAACCTCTTCAGCAATTTTCCAAAGATTATCACCAGATTTAACCTCATAAAAGCGAGAAGTTTTTCTAGGCGTTGTATCTATAACCTTTAATTGATCAACATCTACAGAAGAGATACCTTGTGAATTGCCAACAACCAGCAGTGCTTTTTCAAGTGTTTCCCTATCTGGAACTTCACCGCTTAAAATAGCTTTACCGTCTTCAACTTGAATATTGACTTTTTCTGTACCGAGTTGAAAATGATCAAATGCTCTCTTAAAATCCTTTTCTTTTGGTTCATGGTCCCCAATACCTAATTTTTCCCCTACAGTTTTAATAAAATTAAAAAATCCCATTACGACCTCCTTTCGTGTAGCAGAAACAAATTTTTGTGCATATATTGCCACATTCTTTTCTTTGCTCTTAAAACACATAGGCAGATTTTCTAAACTTCAACAATCAAAACTACATCTGTTCAATTATGAGACAAATACAATAATAAACTTTGTAATAAACCTTGATAAAAAAAGCCTTTATGAAAATTTTCTCTCAAATGAAGGGATCTTAATAGACGTAAAAACATTATAAATTATGAAAGCAAAACAAGATTTTACAGTAATGACAGAAGGTTTTTTACTTTGCTACAATTTGTATCATATTTGTTTTGCAAAAAAAATATGAACTCCCATATAAATAAGTGTGGGTAATTTGCTACCACAGCAATAGAAAGGTCTAAGAAACCATGAAAGATACACCAACAATCACGCAAACGATTGTACTTGTTGATGATGATCGCAATATTTTGACATCTTTATCTTTTGCGCTTGAGACAGAAGGATATCGGGTTGAAAGCTATACAGATGGAGCATCTGCACTCAAGGGTCTCACACTTCACCCTCCACACTTAGCTATTTTTGATATTAAAATGCCCCGAATGGATGGGATGGAACTTTTGCGTCGTTTGCGTCAAAAATCTGATCTTCCAGTTATTTTTCTTACCTCTAAAGATGATGAAATTGATGAATTATTTGGTCTCAAAATGGGAGCTGATGATTTTATTACTAAACCTTTCTCCCAACGTCTTCTTATTGAACGCGTGAAAGCTATTTTACGCCGTTCTAATGCACGTAACCAACCGCTTTCTACAGGAACTTCTTCCACCTCTTCTCTCAAACGCGGAGATCTTGTGATGGATCAAGAACGCCACACCTGTACATGGAAAGATAAACCTGTTATTTTAACCGTTACGGAATTTTTGATTCTGCAAACCTTAGCACAAAGACCAGGAGTTGTAAAAAGTCGTGATGCTTTAATGGATGCTGCTTATAGTGATCAAGTCTACGTAGATGATCGCACCATTGATAGTCACATTAAACGTCTGCGTAAAAAGTTTAAACAAGTGGATGATGATTTTGCAATGATTGAAACACTTTATGGTGTAGGTTATCGTTTCCACGAGGTATAAAACTACTTTGTCGCAAAAATTTGAATGGCAATCAAATCGATGACAGACAATTTTCAACTGGAAACTTTACAAAAAACAACCGTTAATGGTACATCCTCAACGCCATTTCTTATGTTCGCTCGTTTGCATCTTCGAACACACCGTCTCTTTAGACAATTGCTTTTTTCCAGCCTCACACGTCGCATTGTTATATTAAACATTGCTGCTCTTGCCGTTTTAGTTACAGGCATTTTATACCTTAACCAATTTCGCGATGGTTTAATTGAAGCAAAAATCAAAAGTTTATGTACCCAAGGAAAAATTATTGCTGGGGCTATTGCTGCTTCTGCAACAGTAGATACAAATTCTATCCTCATTGACCCTCAAAAACTCTTAGAGTTACAGACTGGTGAAAGCGTTACACCCGCTCCTCAATCAACCGATTCTTGGGATTTTCCTATTAACCCTGAGCAAGTTGCCCCTCTTTTACGGCGTCTTATTACACCTAAAACGACAAGAGCACGTATCTATGATCGTGATGCTACTCTCCTTCTTGATTCGCGCGTTCTTTATTCTAGTGGAGAAGTTTTTAGTTATGATTTACCCCCACTTAAAACAGAACAAAACATGTGGGATCGCCTTACTTCATGGTATTCAAGCGCATTTTATGGCAAAGGTATTGCTCTTGACAGAGAACAAACAAAAACCAGTGGTATTGCTTATCCAGAAGTGTACCGCGCATTAAACGGATCTCTTGCTACGGCTAAAAGACGCAACAGACAAGGGCAATTAATTGTTTCTGTTGCCGTTCCTGTTCAACGCTATCGCGCAGTGGTTGGAGCTCTTCTTCTTTCAACCACTGGTTCCGATATTGATAACATTGTAAAAGGCGAAAGACTGGTTATCTTTAAAGTTTTTGCCGTTGTAGGTAGCGTACTTTTGGTTCTTTCTCTCTTTTTGGCCCATACGATTGCCCATCCATTAAGTAAATTATCTGCCTCGGCTAATCGAGTGCGTAATGGCAATAATCAGCGTGTAGAAATTCCTGATTTTTCAATGCGTGAAGATGAAATTGGTCACCTTTCAACTTCTATTCGTGATATGACTAATGCCCTTTATATGCGTATTGAAGCCATTGAACGCTTTGCTGCTGATGTAAGCCACGAATTAAAAAATCCTCTCACCTCTCTACGCAGTGCTGTTGAAACACTCCCTCTGGCTAAAAATGAAGAAGCACAAGAGAAATTGCTGGAAATTATTCAACATGATGTGCGCCGCCTTGATCGGTTGATTACAGATATTTCTGATGCATCGCGACTCGATGCAGAGCTTGCACGAGAAACCGCAGAGATTGTTGATATGACACCGCTTTTGGAAAGTCTTGTTCATGCTGTTCAGGAAGTGTATCGTAATACGCAAACTATTGATATAAGCCTTAATATTGTCCCACGTCCTCATGGAAAAGCTTATCTTGTATTGGGACATGAACTTCGTTTAGGACAAGTGATTTCAAATCTTCTTGAAAATGCGCGTTCTTTTATTCCTCGGAATCGTGGCAAAATTTGCATTACTATGAAAAGTCATGCTTCAACCCTTATTTTAACCATTGAAGATAATGGCCCAGGTATTCGTTCAGAAAATATTGAACGCATTTTTGAACGTTTTTACACAGATCGACCAAATGAAGATGCTTTTGGACAAAACTCTGGACTTGGCCTTTCTATTAGTCGGCAAATCATCGAAGCTCATAATGGGACAATTACAGCCGAAAATATTATCGATCCTACACTTGGGAAGTGTAAAACTGGTGCACGTTTTACTATTATGCTTCCGCTTGCTAAATAAATCTTTTATCCAAAGTAAAAGGCATGAAAACAAAATGTGAAATACTCCACGCAAATTGCCTTCAACTGGGCGGCAAGGGGCTGTTAATTATAGGTCCATCGGGATCAGGAAAATCAACCATCACCCTTTCTTTGCTTGACCGCGCTGAGTGGTCAAAACGTGAAGCGAAGCTTATCAGTGATGATTATACAATGTTGCGTGCGGAAAATGGAAAGCTTCACGGATACACTCCCGATAATTTAGAGGGCGGCATCGAGATTCGTGGCGTTGGTCTTTATATGATAGAATTTAAAAAGCACACAACTATCGATTGCGTTATTTTTCTCGGTCCGGAATATGAACGTTTTTCCACAAATAAAACTTTTCAATTTGAAAATTTGCACATTCCTCTTTTAAAACTTCCCTCTCTTCGTGAAGCCGATTGTACAGCCATTTGTCAAGCTATTGAAGCATTTTTGTTTAGAAAAATATGGCAAAAATCTGTCTAATTTTTTTCTAAAGATAAAAAAATCACAATTTTTGCCTTTTTTTTGCAAATTTTTCTTGGCAGCAAGATAAAGCCTTGTACAATGTCTTTCCCACCAACTATGGTCGGGTCTTATTAGTTAACAGGAGTTTGCGTAAATGATTGGACTCGTGCTTGTAACGCACGGTGAGCTGGCTATCGAATTTTTACATGCCGTGGAACATGTTGTTGGAGTACAAGAAAAGTTCGCAACAATATGCGTTTATCCCGATGACGATATAGATCAGCGCCGAGGTGATATTATAGCCGCAGTAACCGATACAGATACGGATCATGGCGTCATCATATTAACAGATGTGTTCGGTGGAACACCATCAAATATAGCTATCCCTGCTATTGAAAAAGGACGCGTTGAAATGATTGCGGGTGTTAATTTGCCCATGCTTATTAAACTGATTTCTATTCGCAAATGTCCTGATATTTCATTATCAGACGCGTTAAGAATAGCACAAGAAGCAGGGCGTAAATACATTAATGTACCAAGTATAATTTTATAGCGGATAATAAAATACCAATGTTTTCCAAAGATACCCTCCCATGTATAAGTCGTCATTTCAATATCTGTAATAAACGTGGATTGCATGCACGTGCTTCTGCAAAATTTGTACAAACTGTTGACAATTTTAATGTTACTGTTGAAGTTGAAAAGGACGGAAAAATTGTTGGCGGATCATCAATTATGGGACTTATGATGCTAGCGGCTTCATCCGGTTGCAACCTCACCATTCGTGTTTCAGGACCAGAAGCAACAGATGCTCTTAATGCTCTTGAAAAGCTCATCAATAACAACTTTGGAGAGGAAAACTAGTGCTTTTTTATCATAAACAAGGATGATGATTCTTAGAAAATAGGAACTTTCCATCATTATTTTGAATTTTAATTTCTCTTCCCGCTTTTATACCAATATTCATATCCATTATAGATTGGCATAATTATCATAAATGTAAAAGCTTATAGTAATTTTGTTATGCTCGATTTTTTTCTTCCTTTCCTAACATTATTTGACCAATTTGAATAGTTTTGCGTATTATGGCTATTCCCCGACTTAATCATATAATTAAATTTTTACAGAAAAGAGAACTCTTCACCTTGTATTAAAGTATGCTTTATTTTAGACTAAAGATAAACGTCAAAATAATTTCGCACATCAAAAATCTATCAACTTTTCTTATTTTCTGCTAACTTTGTAGCCTTTATAATACACAAGTAATCTTCCATTGCACATCATTGTGATACAGATCCTGAAAACGCAATTCTTATCAATGTCATAACCATTTCTTAAAACGAATAAGCTTTGTACGCTCATAATTATAGTAAGCATTTTTTAGACATTCTTTTTCTATACTATTGCCTTGTTTTCTGTGATACGTGCCCCGCCCTTATTATCTATATTGCGCTTGAGATAGCATCTTTCATTATAAGGAGATAATATCATGGGTCGTCTATTTAGTGCTCTTCAGATTCCTCAACAAACAACAAAAGCCCTCGTATCATTGCAAAATGGCTTACCAAAAGCGCAATGGATCAACCCGCAAAATTTTCATGTCACCTTATCTTTTTTTGGCGAAGTTGAAAGCTCCTTAGCAGATGAAATTACGCATACCTTTAACACTATAGAACTTCCTTCTTTTACGCTACAGATAAAAGGTTTTGAAGTTTTTGGTTCAGAAAATGCTCCTCATTCTCTTGTGGTTCGCATTGAACCTTGTGAAAAGCTTATTCTTTTACATGAAAAGACGCAATATATCCGGAATAAATTAGAGTTAAAGCCTGATAAAAGACTATTTATTCCGCATATCACTCTTGCACGAATATTTGATATTAATCTTAAAGATCTTTCTTATTATCTATCTTTTCAAGATGATTTTTTTGTTCCTCCTTTTGAGATTGATCATTTTGTTTTATTGTTATCGGCCTCTCCCTTAAATAAGGCTCCCTATATTGTAAAAGGAAGTTGGGCGCTTCAAAGATAAAAGGGTGTTTATAACACCCTTTAAAAACCCTTTAAGAAAAGACTTCATATATGTGTGATTGCAGGGAATACTGCATTTTATGTTAGAGATTTATTATTGATGTGTTTTAAGCCGAATCAGCTTCAACAGAAGCTTCTTTTGCTCCTCCTTTAGCTACACCCACTATAGCTGGACGCAGCACCCTTTCCCCGATAATATAACCTGCCTGAACCACTTGTTGAACAGTATTATCTGGAACATCAGCATTGGGAATTTCAAACATCGCTTGATGAAAGTGAGGATCAAATTTTTGCCCCTCTGGATGAATTTTTTGCACCCCATGACGTTCTAATGCTGCCATCATGGCACGTTCAGTCATTTCAACGCCTTCTGCCAATGATTTCAAACCAGCATCACTCTCCCGTGCACCTTCTGGAATAGCTTCCAAAGCACGATTGAGATTGTCAGAAACCGATAACATATCCCGTGCAAAATTAGCAATGGAATAAGCCTTTGCATCCGCCACATCTCGCATAGTACGGCGTCGAAGATTTTCCATATCTGCAACAAGACGTAAAAGTTGATCTTTCAATTCTTTATTTTCATCCTGCAAAGACGCTAAAAGATCACTAATCTCATTGCTTTCTGTTTCAACGACTTCGTGTTCCTCTGTTTTATGTGTTTTTAAAAATTCATCGGCTGCCTGTTTAAGTGTATTACGATCAGCTGGATTTTTTAAATCACAATTTTCAAATGAAGCGTCAGTAAATTTGTTTTTTTCATCAGACATAAAAATTTTATTCCTTCATAAGATTCGTTATTCTCGATATCGAAATTCTACAGACAAAAATCAAGGGGTATCGATGTATATAATACAATGAGCTTTTATAGTACAAATACTTACTTGCATCGTTTTAACGCAATAACTGTGACACAAGTTGAGCTGTATAATCAACCATGGGCACGATCCTTGCATAATTAAGCCGTGTAGGACCAATAACACCTAAAGCACCAATGACTCTTTGTTGTGAATCACGATAAGGTGCTACAACTAAAGAAGAACCAGAAAGTGAAAATAACTTATTTTCTGAACCAATAAAAATTCTAACCCCAGAACCTTCATCCGTTAAATCGAGAAGCTGTGCCATACTCTCACGCGTTTCAAGATCATCAAACAAATGGCGTAATCGTTCTAAATCTTCTTCTGCTTTCACATCTTCAAGTAAATTGCTACGCCCGCGAACAATGAGGTGTATTTTATGATCAGCACCTTCTCCTCCCCAAAGAGCTAATCCCGTTTCAACAAGATGATGCGATAAATCATCAAGTGCAGCCCGTGTTTCTGCGCATAAGCGGGCAATTTCCCCTTTAGCTTCACTCAATGTACGCCCTTGGATATGGGCATTGAGAAAATTCATTGCTTCCGTCAATTGTGCATGAGTAACCCCTTCTGGTAAATGAACAATACGATTTTCAACTTCACCTTGTTGAGTCACCAAAACGGCAAGAGCGTGCTCCCTATCAAGGCGCACAAATTCAATATGTTTCAATGTTCCTTCTTGTTTTGTTGCTAAAACAAGCCCTGCCCCACGTGAAAGATCTGAAAGAACTCGGCTTGCTTGAACAAGAAAATGTTCAACCGATTGTGCATGACCAGCCTCTTTGACTTGCATTTCAATATTTTCTCGCTCTTCGTTTGGCAAATCACCCGCTTCCATAAATGCATCAACAAAAAAGCGTAAACCTGATTGTGTTGGCATTCGACCCGCAGAAACATGTGGTGCATAAATCAAACCGAGATGTTCAAGATCACTCATCACATTGCGAATCGTCGCAGGCGATAATGTCTGTTGTAAAAGCCGCGAAAGATTACGTGATCCTACAGGTTCACCATCATTAAGATAAGCTTCAACAATATGGCGAAAAATATCACGCGAACGTTCATCAAGATATTTTAGTTCATTATCAATAGTTTTGTGCTTCATCACAATTGTTTCACTACTTTTAAAATCCTCATCTCTTATATAAGTTTTGCCAAGGTTTGGTCAAATAGTCTAAAGTAGTATAAAAACATATTATCCTATTGAGCTGTAAAATGCTACCTTTCAGAGTGATGCTTGATAAATTACGCGGGAAATATTTTTTTGTTAGAGTGTGTGAGAAATATTTAAGATTAAGAGTTGATCTGTAAAGTGGTCTGCTGTAGGGACTTGTCAAGAGAATCTAGATTGATTAAAAACCGCTGTAAATAGAAAATTTCACCCTTTAGAGCAAGCAGAAAATTGGAAATTTACCATAAAATGCTATCATAAAAAAGACATGTCTTTCTTATCTTTGCAAGATTATCTTCGTGCAAGATAAAAATTTTTATTGGAATAAAATATCATAAAACGTGTAAAATAATCATATCATGTAAAATCAAGCAGAATGTGTGTGTATGAGCATTTAAACCGGTTTTTAGCACAAAAATAATTCCCCTTTCATTTTTGGAGAAATCTATATGAGAAGCATAGCAGATAAAAAACTTGTCATTGCTACACATAACACCGGAAAATTGCATGAAATCACTACTTTAATTACGCCTTTCGGTTTAATAATACAATCGGCAAAAGAACTGGGCTTGCCAGAACCAAAAGAAACGGGAAAAACATTTGAAGAAAATGCTTATATTAAAGCTTTTTCAGCAGCAAAAAAAACAGGACTTCCTGCACTCTCTGATGATTCAGGCTTAGAGGTAGATGCATTGGAGGGTGCGCCAGGCGTTTATACCGCTGATTGGGCAATTCAAGCCGATGGTACACGTAATTTTCCAAAAGCTATGAAAAAAATAGAAAATGAACTCCAAAAAGTCGGAGCACGAGAAAAAAGTCAACGGAAATGCCGTTTTATATCAATCATTTGCATTGCATGGCCTGATGCTCATGCAGATTACTTCCGCGGATGCGTTGAAGGAACGTTCATTTGGCCTCCACGGGGAGACAAAGGCTTTGGTTTTGATCCTATTTTTTTACCCGATGGATATGAAAATACCTTTGGAGAAATGTCAACAGAGCAAAAACACAACTGGAAACGTAATGATCTTCCCCCTCTTTCGCATCGCGCACGTGCTTTCAAACTTTTGGCAGAAAACCTTTTAGCATTCTCATGAATGAACCTTTCGGCATTTACATTCATTGGCCCTTTTGTGCAGCTAAATGTCCTTATTGTGACTTTAATTCGCATGTTCGCATCCATGGTGTTGATCAACCACGTTTTGTCACCGCCTTTAAGCGCGAAATAGAAACGCAATACCACAAAATAGGCCCACGCCATATTACAAGTATTTTTATTGGTGGAGGAACCCCTTCTCTTATGGAGCCACAGACTGTCGATGCCCTATTGCAAGCACTTGCAAAAAAATGGGTAGTCGATGATAAAATTGAAATTACATTAGAAGCCAATCCATCCAGTGTGGAAGCAGAGCGCTTTCGTGGATACCGTGCGGCAGGTGTTAATCGCTTATCTCTAGGAATACAAGCGCTCAATGATAAAGCATTGCGCAAACTTGGCCGACTCCATAATGTGGAACAAGCTCTTTGCGCCATTACTTTAGCACGGAAAATTTTTCCACGTTTATCCTTTGATCTCATTTATGCCCGTCCCGAACAAACCCTTGAACAATGGAAATCTGAACTTGTACAAGCAATTGATTTAGCAGCGGACCATCTTTCTCTTTATCAATTGACAATCGAAGAAGGAACTGCCTTTAAACGGCTTCATGATGCAGGAAGACTTATCCTTCCCCCATCAGAGCTAGCAGCAGATCTGTATCATCTTACTCAAGAAATAACGGCACTAAATGGACTTCCTGCCTATGAAATCTCAAACCATGCAATGCCCGGTGCCGAATCAGCACACAATCTTCTTTATTGGCGTTATCACCAATATGCAGGCTTTGGTCCAGGAGCACATGGACGTTTCATTGAGCACACACCGAATCATTCCTCTTTCTGTTCAAAAACATTGTCATCACACCTTGAAAACCGCGAACGTTATGTCACAATAAATGAAAAGCATCCCGAACAGTGGCTTAATTTGGTAGAAACAACAGGACATGGCTGTATTGAAACGGAACATTTAACCACTGAACAACAGGCAAATGAAATGCTCCTTATGGGATTACGCCTTTGCGAAGGCTTAGAACTTATACGCTATGAAACCTTAAGCCCTAAACACATTCCAATGGAAAAACTGATCGATTTACAACACCAAGAATTGATAGAAATGGTGGATAACCAACGCTTAAAAGCAACAACCAAAGGACGTATTGTTCTTGATCACATCATCAGCCAACTCGCAAACTAAAGTTTTTATAACAACATACTTATTTTAATCATAATTATCATTTTTCACAGCAAAGGTGAGATTAGAATATCGTGAGATTCTCTCATTTCAAAACTATTTATAGCAAGTTAGTTACCGCCATTTGCTTACACCTTAAAAAGGGAGAAGCATGTGGATAAAAACTATAAAAAAGGAGTAAAAAGGCCTCTGATGAACACTCTTAAATGCTAAAAGCTATTGCAATATTTTGAGCTAGAAAGTGTATGGTGGTCTAACTTTCTTTTTCATAAACGCAAAGATGGTGAGGCACTGTAGACTTTATACGCTTCACGGAAAATTTTATACTACACTATTCATAAGCACCGTAGTGGCATAAATGTGATAAACATTGAGAAAATTTCTTTAAAACAATTACGTGAATGCATAATACGATAATGTATTGTTCTTTATGAAATCGTGGCACCATTTAAAGAACCAGAGAAATAAGCATGAAACCATGTATCAATCTCTAATTATTTAAAAAGATATTACTCTAGTTACTTTTGAAAACCGTAAAACCGAATAAAAAAAGGAGAGTAAAAAAGCACGCTGATTTTCACCTTTATACCTTTTATATTTTCCCTCAATGAGGTTGTATGTCTGTTTCAGAGATTATAAAAAATAGATATACACAATACTTTTATCCTATTCTGGCATATAAAAGCTGTTGTCGCAAAAAATACTGAACCAATATTTATTTGAGATACGCGGCTGTATGATTGGTGTTGATTTATAGATAACAGCAACATCATGAGCTTTATTACACAAATAATGCACTCAAATGGCAAATATACCAAAGATGAATCGAGATTGCTTTGTTAGCGAGCGAAATGACATTAATCCCATATAATTTCACTTGTATGCGTACATGCTTATGAGTATCTATACGCGTCCTTTAAGGTTATTTTATTAAAAAATTGAGAATAATACTAGGACAATCCTTGGCTAAAGAAGTCAACGTGATGCTACAAAAGAATTTCTGTGTACCTTTATCATAACCAATATTAAAGCTGATTAAATAAGCTCACCTTCTATCTCGTAATGATATTGCAACGGAAGTTCTTGGGGACAAAAAAAGCAGAGCGAAATATATGAAATAAAATAAACTTAAAGCGCTTTTCCTATAGTCTTTATTCTAAGAGAGTCTAATTGAAATAAGAGGTACCTTTTGTGAGAGCTCAGAAACCATATTAAAACATGAGCTGTGAATGAGCGCATTTATGTTGTACAAACTTTTTACAATAGCAGCATGTTTTTGTGTGTCTTCATGGCTTCAACCTGTCACTACACAATGATGATATAATATTCATTGTTTTCCATATATGATTGCACTGCCTTTCTACACCTTAAAGAACGAATATTTTCAATCCAATATGATCTAAATAGTTCTGCTTCTTCAAGCAGTCCTCTTTTGGCTTTCCAATTATGTAATTCAATTAACTAAAGATTCTACAGACAAGAATCCCAACTTAAGAATATTCATCACTTACTCTAAAACCACTTAATATATTAAGTTTTACGGAACTCGCATCACCATACCTTAAATGGTAATATCTTATGGCACAACAAGATAAAAGTATTTTTGAACCAGCAATCTTTTCTTTATGAAAAAAAATCAATAATAAAACGCTCATAAATAGTAGTAAGAGTTTCCACTGCATCAAGGGACACACACTCATCTACCATATGCATCGTTTGCCCTGGTAAGCCGAATTCAACCACTGGGCAATAATCCTTAATAAATCGCGCATCCGAACTACCACCTGAAGTGGAACATTCTGGTATATTCCCTGTTACACTTTTAATAGCATTGGATAAAGTTTGAATAAGTTTATCATTTTTGGTTAAAAAAACATCCCCTAAACTTGGAATCCATTCAAGCTGATAAGAGGGATATTGGTCACCATTGTTTTTTGATTGCACCAAAGCAAGACGCTTTTCAATTTCCTCCACCAGTGTTTCTTTTGTCCAAAGATCATTGTAGCGTATATTAAAACGAACTGTTGTCTGCGCTGGGATAATATTGACTGTTAAATTACCGGTATCGATGCTTGTTAGCTCTAGATTACTAGGTTGAAAATTCTCTGTCCCTTTATCTAAAGCAGTTTGTGTCAATGCTTGAATAAGCTTACTTGCCAAAGGCAAGGGATTAGCAGCCGGCTCTGGAAAAGCAACATGACCTTGGCGACCCTTCACGGTAATAATACCAGAAATCGATCCGCGGCGACCAATTTTGATAATATCACCAACAGTCTTTACGCTTGTTGGTTCCCCCACAAGAGCCGCAGTCCATTTTTCACCTTTTTTTTCTGCCCATTTGAGAAGTTTTACCGTACCATTAACAGCAGGCCCCTCTTCATCACCAGTAATTAAAAGGCTTACCCTTCCTTTAATGGATCGTTTCTCAAGAACTCGCGCTAGAGCCGCAATAAAACAAGCGATTCCACCCTTCATATCAACAGCACCCCGCCCATATAATTTTCCTTGATCTATGACAGCTTCAAAAGGTGGATAAGTCCAATCTTCCAATGCACCTGGCGGTACGACATCCGTATGACCCGCAAACATAAGATGGGGTCCTTCACTTCCCATTTTTGCATAAAGATTTTCAACATTGTCTGTATTTTTATCCGTAAAAATAGGGCGCTCGACATGAAATCCCATTTTTTTCAAAAATTGTTCCAAAGTTGATAACGCCCCTGCTTCATGAGGTGTAACAGAAGGACAACGAATAAGTGCCTGTAATAGCTGAAGTGGATCTGTAAGAACAGACATAAAAAACCTTCCCATTTTTTATAAGTCATCGGAACTTAGGGTTATTACGCTGAATTACAAAAAAGATAAAGTAAAAACATTGAAGACACTCAGCAAACCAAGCAGGGGAGAACAATCGTGCTGAGAGCTTCAATGGCTTCCTCATTATACATGAGCAAGATACATGAGCAAGCACACACACAACAAAACACTCAACAAAAAGTTCCGTTAAATATTGCCTTCATTTGAAAGTTTTTACGCCTCTAAATTATATGAATCAAAATTAATTGCATGCAGTCTAGGAGCATTTTCTTTCAACCAAGCACGATATGTTTTACTATCAGGACATAGCTCTTCACAAAGAGCCCAAAATCTTGGCCCATGATTCATTTCAATAAGATGAGCAACTTCATGAGCAACAACATATTCCACAACTTCTTTTGGCGCCATAATAAGGCGCCAAGAAAAAGAAAGACGCTTATCTATTGAACAAGAGCCCCAACGACTTCTCGTATCTTTATAACAAATGGATTTGACTTTACGCTCTACCTGATGAGCATAATGTGCCACCAAAGGCGTTATAATAAGCGCCGCTTGTTTTTTTAAAACGTCAGCAATGCGTCTTGGAAGATATTCTAATTGACCATAAACAATAATTTCAGGCCCTTGCTCCGCATCTGCTGTAATGATTTCTGTTACTCCACGTCCCTCTCTATGTTTTATGGTATGAGAAACACCCAATAAGGGAATTGTCGCCCCCTCTTTGAGATAAGCATTTTTATGAGAGATTTGTACATGAGCAAGACGTGCCTCAATCCAAGATCGATGCTTTTCAATAAAATTTTCAACCGCATAGAGATTTATTGCTGGTGGTGTTGTTACACAAATCTCCTGACTTCTGGCATCAATACGTAAGGTAAGACGGCGCGCATACTTATTTTCCCGCACCCGTACAGGTACAGAGCGCTCAGAAAAAATAAAATGCTGTTTAGAAATGCTCATATATTTTTATCTTCATCAATAAATGTACCCCTTACTTTGCATTAATCTGATTAATAAAAGATCTCAATACTGTTTCAAGGCAATCTAAATCTTGTGGACGAGAAAAGCGATGATCTGCATCACGAACAAGTGTCAATGTTACATCATGGAGAGGTAAATGATCAAGTAAAGTCAATGTATGCTGATAGGGAATATCTTCATCTTCCATCCCTTGTAGAATATGGACTGGACACCCAACATCAATGCATCCTTTCATAACACAATTTTCGCGCCCATCTTCAATCAATGTTTTTGTAAAGGGCATTGGCTCTGTATCATCAACTGCAGGTCGTTCAATATAGCCTTTCTCCTCCAAAATCTTCCATTCTTCTGGGCCTAATTTTGGTTCCACCAATGTTTGTGTAAAATCAGGTGCTGGAGCAATCAATACCATGCCAGCAAGCTTCTTATTTTTCTGTGCTAGCATCATAGCAAGCCTTAGCGCAATCCACCCACCCATAGAGGAACCAATCAAAATTTGTGGACCCTCACAATAGGTTTCAAAAGTCGCTAAACTTTCCTTAACCCAACGCGAAATTGTTCCTTGAAAAAAATCACCTTCAGATTCTCCATGTCCAGAATAATCAAAACGTAAACAAGACAAATCATTCTTCTGAGCAAACTGATCAACTAACGTTGCCTTACTTCCTAACATATCGGATTGATAGCCAGGAAGCCAAACCAAACCTGGAGATTGGCGCCCCTTGCGATAGCGTACTGCAAGTGCGGTGTTCTCAAATGAAAAAAACTGACAAGGAATATTTTGATCCATGATTCTTTATCCTCCATAAAATAATTTCTTTAAATTAAGAGAAAAACTTTTATAATCTAAATCATCCCAAAAAGTAATAAATCAAATAATGAAAATAACACGAATTATAGTTGTTTTTAGGTACATAATTGTATATTAAATTAACTGTAGTTGAATCAAAATTTAAGGAGCATAAACCATTCGTAAACCGTTTAAAATGACACCTACCCAAAAAGACGGACCACGTTCAAATCAGGATATTCGGGTACCTCATGTTCAGCTTATCAATGATGAGGGACAACATCAGGGAGTTGTTTCGATACAAGAAGCTCTTGCTATGGCTGCAGATGCGGGACTTGATTTGGTTGAAATTGTACCAAATGCGGAGCCACCTGTATGTAAAATCATCGATTTGGGAAAATTAAAATATCAAACCCAAAAAAAAGCTGCTGAAACACGTAAGAAGCAAAAAGTCATCGAAATCAAAGAGATTAAGATGCGCCCAAATGTTGATGTCCATGATTATGGAGTCAAACTCAAGGCTGTTCATCGCTTTATTGATCATGGTGATAAAGTAAAGATTACTTTGCGTTTTCGTGGTCGTGAGATGGCTCACCAAGATCTTGGATTAAAGCTTCTTCAGCGTGTGAAAGAAGATACAAGTGAAATTGCCAAAATCGAATTGGAGCCAAAGCTTGAAGGCCGGCAAATGATGATGGTGATAGCACCTAAATAGTTTTGCATTGGAATAATATTCGCATGCAATTCATCAAAATGATGTGTATAGTATTATTTAGAAGCACCACATAGAGTTTTTGTGGTGCTTTTAAGGTTTTATAAATGTGTATAAATCCTTTTAAGAGTTTAATAATGCTTGATCGATTTATAAGAAGAATTCATTATTTTGCATATTAAATGAGAAAACTCAAACATCGTAAGGTCTTCTTATTTCAAGCTCTCTGTATCATGCAATGCGGCAAAATTGTTTGCTTACACATCACAAATGGAGATGATACATAAAAATTATCAAAAAAGCAGAAATGTTTTTTGTGAACTATTTCAAGTGCCAAAGACTATCACAATATGGAAATTGATAAATACAATAGTGAAACTTGCCGGTACCTTTTATTGAAAACTAAAAATAATGATGAACAACGAATTTTCGTTATACCTTTCACAGAAACTTTGCACTACATTCTTCACTCTCACCATCGTGAAATTGATGTGATGAACCTTGAAAGAAAAAGCTATTTTTGTAAAAAAGATTAAGGGGCTTCTTAATTAAGAGTGTTTCAATCTTGCATAAAATAATGAGAGAATATAGAAGCTCTTCATGGCTAAAAAACAAATTTCCTCTTTTGACAAACATCTTATTATCCGCCTTTTGCGAGAAAATTTTCGTAAACATATGCGTTGGTATAGTGCGGCTATCTTCTCAATGATCATCATTTCTTGTACCACAGCAACCAGTGCATGGATTATGCGGGATGTTGTTAATCAGATTATTGATGCACAAAATTTTCCTATGATTGTTTTGATTTCTAGCTTCATTGCTTTTATCTTTATTCTCAAAGGAGTTGCAACTTTTTTCCAAACTTACTTTCTAAACAAAGCAGGCAATAGTATCATTGCTGAACAACAGCGTAAAATTTTTGCACGACTTATGGAACAAGGAGTCTCTTTTTATCATAATAACACTTCATCTGATCTTCTTGTTCGTGTAACTCATAATGCGACAGCCGTACGTAATATAATTGATACTATTATCACAACTTTTGTACGTGATTTGCTTTCCGTTAGTGGTCTGTTGCTTGTCATGTTCATTCAAAACTTTGTGTTAATCTCCATTACTTTAATCGTAGGACCACTAGCTTTTTTAGGCGTTCGAATGGCTTTAAAACGCGTTCGCAGCTTGATGGAAAAAGAGCTCCTTTCACTTGGTGAAATTATCAAAATCGTACAGGAAACGGCTGTTGGTATTCGAATCATCAAGGCCTTTTCACTAGAAGAAGTCATGAAAAAACGGATGGACAAAGCCATTTGTGATGTTGAAAAACAAACAAACAGTATTGCAACACTCGAAGCTATTACCAATCCAATTATGGAAACACTCACGGGTGTTGCCATTGCAGGTATTATTTGTTTTTCCGGTTATCTTGCAACCCAACGCGCAGGTGTTCAAGGTGAATTTATGTCCTTTATTGTTGCTTTACTTTTAGCTTATGAACCCGCAAAAAGACTAGCAAATGTACGTGTTAAAATTGAATCTGGCTTGGTCAATATCCGTACGATGTTTGAAATACTCGATTGTCCCCTTACAGTTGTAGAACATAAAGAAGCTAAAGATCTGAATAAAACGCAAGGAACTATTCGTTTCGAACATGTTTCTTTTGCATACACTAATAACAAAATGATATTGAAAGACATCAACCTAGAAATAGAAGCCGGAAAAATGACAGCATTGGTGGGACCATCCGGTTCGGGAAAATCAACCCTTATCAACCTTATTATGCGCCTCTATGACCCCACAAAAGGACGCATATTGATTAATGATCAAGACATTCGCTACACAACATTTCGCTCTCTGAGAAACCTGATGGCCTATGTAGGACAGGATACTTTTCTCTTTCAAGGAACTGTTAAATATAATATCGGACTTGGAAAAGAAGGAGCTAGTGATGACGAAATTATCGAAGCAGCAAAAGCAGCAAATGCTCATGACTTTATTATGAGTTTGTCAAATGGTTATGATACACAGATAGGTGATAATGGCTGTAATCTTTCAGGGGGGCAAAAACAACGACTCGCTATCGCTAGAGCAATGATTCACGATAGTGAAATTCTGATTCTTGATGAAGCAACGAGTGCGCTCGATTCACACACCGAAGCACAAATTAATGAAGCTATTCATCACCTTACTAAAGGACGCACAACGATCATTATTGCTCATCGCCTTTCAACGATTGCTCGTGCTCATAAAATTGTGGTCATACAAAATGGACAACTAATTGAACAAGGTACTCAAAAAGAATTGCTAGCAAAAGAACATGGGTTTTATAAAAAACTTCATAATATCCAGTTCAAAAAACATACCTCCTAATTTCTAGATCCTTAAATAAAATTTGAAATAAAAAATGGATAGAAGGTAATGCTCCATTTATAAAAAAGACTTGTTACCAAGAAAAAGCATTACTTTAATCAAAGTTTGCGAAGAATTTATGGTTTATTGAAAATAAACTTCTTGGATTTAAATGAAAACTTTACTCGCTATTTTGTTGAATGCAATTGACTTTAACCATGAAATTTCAAAAACCCCTTCCCTTCCTCAAATAAGTGTTGAAACATTCATAAGTGTTGTGAATCCTGAAAGAGAGAGCATCAAGGTTTGAAAAAATTATCGCGGATGATAATGAATCTGGATCAATACAACCTTTATCCGTGTTTATCCCTGCACTGATAATTTTTTTCTCCACACAACTTTTAAAGGACAAAGACTCTACCCAATCTGATCTGTAAACAATCTAGATTTTTATTGAGCTCATTCCACTTGATAACAACTTATGTGATTCACTTATACAAGGCTTACCCTAAATATTCACCACGTGCTTTCAGAATACTGTGTCAAAAAGGCTTACATACCTTATATCACCACACCTCAAATGTCGGTCTTTTATGGTACAACAGAATAAGCTAACAATTATAAATTGTGTTGCAAATTATAGATACACTCCGTTTAAAAGAAAAACATTGAAAAAATAAGAGAGGTTTTATTATAAAACTTTTTTACTGTTGTAGCTTGCTTTAAAGCAAGCTTTGCTGTTTTTTCTACATTTAGAAACTAAAATGATATTCCTCCAATACTTTAACTGCTTGAAGAGTTTATAAATGCACAACGTTAGTGCTTATATAAGGCTATAATTTCAATATGCAAAAAAACAGATGAAAAGCAAAATGACATTCCTCTTTCTTTTAACCGCTAAAATAGAAAAATACGACATATAACTCTGATAAATATTTTTACAAAAATATCTTTTAATATACATTTTAATACTTTGATTTATAATCATAATTTGTTATTTTACATCTTAAACAAAAGATAAGATGTAATTTGCTTATTGCAAATTTTCTTTATATTTATGATGAATCAATCAAAAGCGCTTGTTGTACGTCATAAGAGATATTGGTATATGCATAAAAACTCTTAAGATAAGCAATAAAAATACCTCTACACTTTCAAGTGAAAAGATTGTCAGCAACATGAGAAGCTGAAAAATAGAATGATAATGCCGGCTTATAGCTTTAGTAAATACTTATACCTTTATTAATAACGGTAGTGTGGATTTTATACCATTCATAAGAGGTACTTTATACCATTTCACAAGCAATCTTATGAAATAGACTCAAGCGCACACTGAGAAATGTTGCTTTAAAACAAGTACATAAACTTGCAATACAATAATGTTATATTTTGGAGTATTCTGTTCGCGGAGCTATTCGTTATAAGAAAAGTGATCTCATTCAAGACACAATAAACAAAAATCTAAAATAATAGGTAATTTTTATTATTAAAAAATATTGCTTTAAATGCGTTTGACAATAAAATCGATGTCTTATGAATTCTCCGCTTAACGCTTTTGTTTATCACGTTCTTTAATGGAATCATGTCCTTCACATAAAAACAGAATGCCATTGTGTTGCAAATTCACGTGCTTGTTTTAAAGAAACCTCTCTCAAAGTCTTCCCCAAGCCCATTTCGCGATAACGTCCGTGAATTGTATAATGATAAATCCATTAAGCTGCCCTATCTTTACGCTTATGGAGTAACAAGCCGGCACCATTCACACTATTCTGCCAGTCCCTAATGTTGCGACAGCTCTTAGTTCTCGAGATGATTCATAAGAGGCATTTTTAGTCATTTCTTAATAGTTTTATCCACACAGAATTCTCCGCTTGTAGCATGCAAGCCGAATGGTTTTGATTGATTCAATACGAAAGAGATTAGTAATGAGAGAATCATATAATATTCAAAGTTCTAATTCAAGTTGAATAACAATAAATTATCTTTATAAATCAATATATTGCACACACTCCATTCTTTAGGCAACAGCACGATATGGGCTTGAAAACAAGGTAAGGTATTTCTCTAAAATAAATATATAGCAGCAAAATAACATACTATCTTTCGTGAAGATTTTTTCCCTTTAGAGAATAGCATAAACAAAAAATCGAATATTTCAGATATATCTCTTCACGCCTCAACAAAAAGCTTCTTCTTTTATAGGATTTCTAGTCTATCTCTTCTTCCTCAGATTTAGAAATGAGAGACAAAAAACGAAGAAATTGTTTTTTTAAATTCAATCTTTAATAATCTCTTTCATAAAAGAGACCTATACTAGAATTTTGTTCATTTCCTATGGCACCTTTAGCTTTGAGATGACGCGAAATATCTAAATTAATTGTCCCTTTCGTCGTTCCATCAGACCCTGCTTCAAAGCCCAAATAAATATTATTGTGTATGTAGCGTCCAATACGTAAGCCTGTATTCCCCTTCTCATTAACGATAACATCAAGATCATCAAGTCCAATTTTAGTTCGTAAAGTATTCAACAAAGATGTATTAGAACTACCTGCAAGATCAGCCGCTGCTGCTGCAAGTTGAGCAATCTGAAATGGTGATAATTCATTAAGAGAGCGATTAAAAATCAAACGCGCCAAAATCTCATCCTGAGGCAAATTTGGTTGTGATGAAAAATTAATATCAAGATTATCAACCGTCCCACTTACAGTTACAGTGACGCGAATATCACCACTGTTATTGTTGGTTACAAAATAAACCGTAGGATTAAGATTACCACTAAAACTCGCTTGTCCTTGATCAAAATTAAGACGTTGCGACAGGATATCAAAACGTCCACGAATCATTCTAAATTCACCAACTGGATGCACATCATTCAATGGACCTGCTAGATTAATGCGTCCTCCCAGTTCAGCATCTAAGCCTTTTCCGCGTACAAAAAATTGATTGCGTGCTGTAATACGCATATTTGATAGCACGACAGATGAAGATTCTTGTGTAACTATACGGCTTTTGCTTTTGTTCGTGTTCTTAACATCAGCACGTTCAAGTGTTGTTTGAATCGATTTAGTTAAATTCTTATTTCTAACATCAAGAAACTTGGCACTTTTAAAATGATCAGGAACAAAAACTTCAGCTTTTTCAACGATGATATCACCACCAAGAACAAGACTATTTAAAAAATGACCTGTCATTGTCATCTCACCTGATAATGTTGCCAGAATCATAGAACCATCATTATAATTGGCATTATCAAGATGAAATATCAAATCTGTCTCTAGACCATTAGAGATACGACCTGAAGCAGAAATTCCTCCCCCCTCAAACGAAGAAGCTGAAGCTTTTTCTATAAGGATATGATCACCTTTCAATTTGCCTTCAATCGTTATATTATTCAATCCTACATTTGTTTGTGAATCAAAAAAGCTACCGTCGCCTATAGAAATATTTCCTATCAATTGTGGCTTTGATAATGACCCATTAAGAGCTGTATCAATTCTTGCTGTACCCGTTATATGTGCACCACGCTTAGCTAATAAGAGATTAACAAAATCAAGAGGCATTATCCCTTTAACGTTTAATTTTGCCTCTGAACCATTAAGAGATAAAGGCCCATGGATGGAAAGATCTAATCCTTTATCTCCAGTAGCTATCATATTTTCAATATGAAATGTCGATTTTTTATAAGAACCACGAGCATTTATATTGATTGACATCGGTCCTTTATGCGTCATAGCGGTTAAATTTTGACTAGAAAGCTCAAAATGAGCAGATGGATCCTTCATTGTTCCATCAATATCAACTTTACCTATTACTGTCCCATCAAGCGCTTGTCCTGCAATAAAACCATTCGCCAAACGTGCAGATAAATTTTGCAAATTAATATGAAGATCAAGCGCATTTTTCTCTAGAGATACACGCCCCTGAGCTTGTGCTTGTATTCCTTCTCCTGTTAAATTTGCATTCAAAGTAAGATTTTGATCTACAGTGTTTCCCGTAGCAGAAAAAGAAAAAGGCATAATTTTTTTATCTTGAAAAGCAACGGTTGTCAGTCCCTCACCTTTTATATCGTAAGTTATATCAGGTTTTTTTAAATGACCACGAATCATAACCTGCCCTGTTACACTCCCTGCTGCTCCAAGATCGGATTTCCACAAATTGACTAAAGTAGCAGGAAGGGCATTCATTGTAAGTTGTAAATTCAGGGTATCTTGAATATTTCCTGCTAAGATGATGTTGCCCCCATTTATTGCAATTCCTAATTCATTGATTGTCATTCCATCTTTATCAAAAGAAATTATAGATGGCTTCGGCAATGTTGCATGAAAAGTGTGTTGTTTTAAGTCCACAGCTTCAATTTGCACTTCTCGTTTTATACTTTCTGGAAGTTCCTCAACCATTAAACGACCAGAAAGCCTTGCATTGAGAGTATCATGCAACATCGCTTGGACAGTAAAAACCGTTTGTCCATTATTCCTATCGGCGTGAGCATTTAAACGATTGACCATTACCAAAGGTGTTTGAATATGTTCTGCATTGATAACTCCTTCAAACTGAGTCATGCCAAAAGGGTCGAATATGTCAGCATCTATTGCCAATTTTTTTATTTTATTCTTGGAAAAATTCAAATGGTTAACATGCGCCTTCACATTGGTTTTTTGTCTGCCATTTTGTTCATCAAAAATAAAATCTCCTTTTACTTTTCCACTACCATCCTGCAAAAATAACGCTGAAAGTACGGAAATATCATCGGCATCAATATGCAGCGCTCCTTTCAAAAAACCGCCAAGTTGTTGAGAAAGATCACCCGTTATTTTTGCACTTCCCCCTCTAATATCGATATTTTCAAGTTTTCGAATTTTATGAGAATCTTTAAAAGAGGCCGATAAATGCAAAGGTTTCTTAGCAAAAATTCCTTCACCTTTTACCCCCCCCGTTAAAGCAGTAACTGGTGCTGTATTATCTACAAGTACATCTATGTTAAATGTTGTGTTTTGAAGTTTCTTCCCTACGATTAATGCTTCAGCAATATGGGCACGTGTATTTAGTTTTATATGGCTATTGCGCCCTCTCGCCGTACTTTCAATCGTAAGCGCACCGCTTATCTTTGGATCTAATTTGGACAAATCAGATATTTCAGCAGATAGATCCATTTTAGCGCTTTCATCTGAAAAATAACCATTAGCCTTTATGTTTGTATATTGATTTTTCAAATTAAAATGACGAAAAATGAAACCCTTCGTATTTCGAGTAGCACCACCTGAAAGAGTGATGTTTCCTTTGAATAAACGATCAAAAGACTGCACGCCTATTTTCATATCGTCAGCCATTCCTGATAATTGGAGATCAAAAATGCCACTCAATAAATTGATCGTTCCTTTGGCTTTAATATCTGCACTACCAGAAAGTGATTGTTTACTGAACACTTCCAAAGGAGTTAATGTTTGAGCTTTTAAACCGAGATCGCCTTTAAAAACAAAATTCTCCATTGTCCCTTTTAACCAAGAAGAAAAACTCTGAGCCGTAACACTCAGATCATGAATCAAAATTGGTTTGTTCGAAACAATATCCGTATCTAAATGCACATGAACCGCTTGGCTTAAATTTTCTACTAACGCTCCCTTAATCTTTTTAACCCCTTGAAGCGTCCCTTTAACCTGAACACCAACATGACGAGAAGCTGCATTATCAAGATTTTCGCTTACTCCTCCCATATCAAAAATTGCATCGCGAATATAAATATTTTTATTGCTTAAATGATTTACAACCAACCGCCCATTCCAAGATTGTTGACCTTCGCGACCATAGTCAATGTTCAAAGCAAGAGTATTCGCAGGTTTTGGCACTTCTGATATAGGTAAATGAACAGACTCCTTTTCGTTATCAAGAGCCATTTTGCCATCAACAAAAAGCCGTCGCAAGAATCCATCGGCGGTTATTTCAGCATTGGCTATAACATTCATTGCTTTGTTCTGAATAACCATCTGATCAAGGTGTGTCACACCTTCTTTTGTTCTTCTTGCCTTTGCTTTTAATGTTATATCAGATTCGAAGAGACTACGATATTGAACAGGTATTAAAGGGCTCAGTGTTCCCTCTAATTTCGTAGAAAAACTCTGTCCTTCTGGAACACTTGCAAGAATAACATTACCATCTAAAATAGAATGATGATCGGACTCTAAAGAAAGTTTGATAACCAAATCATCAAAAGTACCATCACCTTTCACGACGAGACTTAATGCTGGACGTTGTTCAATGTTAAAAATATTCGCCAAAATACCATTTTGTGGTTCGTTAGCAGAAATATCAATTTGAGCTGTACGATTACTATCAGATATCTTGGTGAGAACAGAAAAAGAACCCGGTGCATCTAAACGATGCGCCGCTATATCGACATCAAAATTACCACCAGCCAAGGTGAAATTGCCTTTTAAGGACATATCAGCAGAAAAACCAAAAAGATTCTGTTCAAATGTCACATGTTGAGCTGTAAGCGTATTGATAGAAAGAGCAAGCGGCAATTTTGGTAAAGAGAACTTACCCGTCTCAAGGGAAGAAACAAAAGAAGAATTGCCTTGCGGTTTGCGTAAAAATGTAACCTGTTCTGCCGAAAGCTGGTTAATATCCATCCGCCCTCTCAGCAACGCTAGACGATTCCAATCCATTTTAGCATTGGTAATTTTAAGCCAAATCCCTTTTTTATCACTGACAGTAATAGTATCAATTGATGTTTGAGAAGACAGTGTCCCTTGCATATTGTGTAAACGAACTTGACGATTAGGTGTTGAAAGCTTTCGTTCAATTAAAGAAACAAACCATGAGCGATCATCTGTTTTCATTTCGCTAGAGGGAAGAATGTCTCCTCTTTGCGCAAAAACAAAACCACCCACCCAAAAAAACAAAAATACAAAGAAGAAAGCTGATAAACGTACACCTTTTTTCATTAAAATGCTTGCCCTATACCTACATAAAAACCAATGCGAGGGTCACCCTTCTCTCTCTTTAAAGGAAAGGCTAAATCAACGCGTAAAGGACCAAGACCCGTCATATAACGACCTCCTATACCGGCTCCCCATTTAATTTTTTGAGAAAAATCAAAATTCGCCTTTTCCCCTACTAAACCTCCATCAAGAAAACTGACAAACCCTATTTTATCATTTAAAGAAACACGCAATTCTGCTGACCCCTCAATAAGCGCCCGTCCACCAACAACCCCATCATTTTCTGTTTTGATACCAATATTACGGTAAGCATAACCACGAACAGAGCCCCCACCACCAGCAAAAAAAAGCGTATTTGCGGGTACTTGTGCTGTATCATTCCCAAGAATTGTACCAAGCTTTGCCCGCGCAGCAACAACAAAACGATCCCCTTCATCCAACGCCCAATAAGAACGACCTTCTGCTGTTACTTTTGCAACAAAGTTGCTAAAACGCATCTCATAAAAAGGCTCAATGAAAACTTCACCATATAAACCTTTTGTTGCATTAAACTTATTATTACGACTATCGTAAATCAAACCGCTAGGGAAACCGATTGTTGTAAAATTACGGCTCCCAAAATAGATATCGCGTGAATAACCATTTGAAACTTCTACAGCAGCCTGTCCCGATAGATTACCATTAAAAATATGCGTAATACCTAATTTTCCTTTGATGGCTTTTGTCGTATAATTTTCTAAAACATCTTGTTGTATTTTTAATTCTGACCTGAAATCTGTATCTGGCGTGAGTACACCGGGCTTTATAAATGTGCCACCGAAAAGATAATCAAAATTTTTAAAATTATATGATTGCTTTTTATTGCTACCAACACCACTTATTTTTGTTTCAATTTTAAGAGTCTCTGCATGACCAAAAAGATTGTTATGCATCCAATAAGTCTCAAAACCAGCACCGTCTAAAGTTGAATAGCTACCGCCTACACCAAAACGACGCGGTTTACGTTCTTGTACAACAAGTGCAAGCGGTAAACTACCATCTAGATTAATAGTATCAGCCTCACGTATATTGATAGCACGAAAAACACCAAGGCGCGCAAGACGTTCATTTGCCTTAGCTAACGCATCAGAATCGTATATCTGCCCTGGTTTCAATCCGGTCATCCACGCGATATAAGCTGAATCTACACGTGGTTTCTTACTTATATTACGCACACTTAAAAGACCATAATAAGCCTTTTGTCCAGGAGCAACAACAATCCGTCCTTCAACACGCAACGCAGCATGGTCAGCCACGACCTCACTCTTCATAATTTTAGCTTTAGCATAACCTTGTTGCCGCCATCCTTCTATCGCCCATTTTTCTGCTTTCAAAATGGTTTCAGATTTAGCAATAGCCCCAACTTTATAGCCCAATTCTTCAATTGTGGGCATTTTATGCGCTTTACGTTTTTCAAACGGAGCTACTTTATCAATATTTGCAATACTAAAAACATATTGTGGACCAGCATTAATTGTAATAACAATATTAGACCGTGCTGGAAGTTGAGTTACCGGACTTAAATCAGCGACTTCTAAGCCATTAATTTTAATACTAATAACACCACCATAGCGTCCATCAGCATAAAGAGCAGAAAGAATTGCTCGATAATCTGAACGCGCCTTGGCGAGCAAACCAGAAGAACTGGCGGATGCTTTCTCTTTATCAGCAACAAGAGAAGAAACAGATTTAACTATTTTTATACCTTCTAATGGTGCACCTGGCGGTGCAACAACATCAACTTTATAAAATTTCTCTGTACTTTTGGCATAATGTGAAGAAGAATTTGTTTTCTTTTGACCAAAAAGAGGGATGCCGAAAAAATCAAATGCAGCAAGTGGCTGTGGAAAAGAAAAAGCAAAACACAAGCCTATAAATACACAGCGCACAGTCCCTGATTTTAACAAAATTCTTGTCTGGTATACCATAAAATCAGATACCTTATAATACACTTTGCATCTACTACGCTTTAAATAATATAAAAATAAGAAAGGTAAATATAATTACTTTGCACATTTTACACGTTTTATCACATCAAATAACACTCTGCGATACATAACGTTATCCTCCCCTTATATTTTCATAAAATTCTGCACTGTTGTATAACACGAACAGCCTCATTCTTTTTTTCTTAACATATTTATTTAGCTTATTATAAATGTTTTATTGCGTCCCATATCATCATGGTTAAATTTGTACAAATGACTTTCCATGGGAATGCTAAAAAACTGCCCACGTATATAGTTCTCTCTATAAAAAAAGCTATAGAGATGCTTCTTGATTTTTATAAATAGATATGATTGTCTCTACCAAGTCTAAAGGGGGAAAATAAATAAATGATCGCACGTATTACAACTGTTGCTTTTCGCGGTCTAGAAGCAGTACCTGTCGATGTACAGGTTATGATTTCGTCTGGTAAAATAGGAATGGCTATTGTTGGATTAGCTGATAAGGCAGTTGCAGAAAGCCGTGAACGTGTACAAGCAGCCCTCCACGCTTGTGGACTTTCTATGCCTACTAAACGAATTACGATTAATCTTGCACCAGCTGATTTGCCTAAAGAGGGATCGCATTATGATTTGCCAATCGCTGTAGGCTTAATGCTTGCTATGGGAATCCTCCCTCCCGAAGTAGCTCAAGACTATATCATTTTAGGAGAATTATCACTGGATGGTTCACTTACCGCTGTTAATGGTGTTTTACCAGCTGCCATGACAGCTTTATCACTCGATAAAGGACTGATTTGTCCCTTCCAATGTGGACCTGAAGCAGCATGGGCAAATGCAGAAATAAATATTCTTGCCCCAGAGACTCTGCTCACTATAGTCAACCATTTCAAAGGAACCCAAATTCAAAAACGTCCACAACCGCGCCAATATACTATCGAAACTGGACTTCCAGATCTTTGCGAAATCAAAGGACAAAAAACAGCCAAACGTGCCTTAGAAGTTTGTGCTGCTGGACGCCATAACCTTTTGTTTGTAGGTCCCCCTGGTGCTGGAAAATCTATGCTAGCGCAACGCTTACCTTCCATTTTGCCACCTCTTGATAGCCGTGAGCTTTTAGATGTCTCTCTGATTGCTTCTATTACAGGAGAAACGGTTCATAATACCATTTCACTTCATTGCCCCTTTCGTTCCCCACATCATTCTGCTTCCATGGCCGCAATGATTGGTGGAGGGCTTAAAGGACGACCAGGAGAGATCTCCCTTGCTCATAATGGTGTGTTATTCCTTGATGAATTGCCTGAATTTTCTCCACAGGTTCTTGATTCTCTTCGTCAACCTTTAGAAAGTGGGGTGTCAGTTATCGCCCGCGCTAATCACCATATTAGCTATCCTGCTCGCTTCCAACTTATTGCCGCAATGAATCCTTGCCGTTGTGGTATGGCAGGCGAAAAAGACCATGTTTGCCCTAAAGGGATACGCTGTCAAATCGATTATCAGTCCCGTATTTCTGGTCCTCTGCTTGACCGAATTGATTTACGGATTGATGTCCCTGCTTTGACGGCTATGGACCTTATGCAACCAGAACAATCAGAAAAAAGCTGTGACGTTGCCAAACGCGTCGCACGGTGCCGTACCATTCAAGCTAAACGTTTTTCAACAATGGGGTTTGATCATATTCGTACCAATGGCGATTGCCCTGCCAAAATTATAGAACAGATTGCCATTCCTGATAAAAGTGCGACCATACTCTTACGAGATGTGAGTGAAAAAATGCACCTCTCTGCACGCGCTTATCATCGCATTCTCAAAGTTGCACGCACAATTGCTGATCTTGACGGATCAGATACTCTTTCACGCTATCATCTCGCAGAAGCTATTTCCTATCGACTAGGCGCAGAAAGATTAACAGCCCTTAATTAAAAAACTACTCATCAATAAAAACTTATTGGAAAATAACGCAAATAAAGTTCTGTAAGTTTACCATCCTCTTCTAGAGATTTCAGCGCATAATTGAGTATATCAACCAATTTTTCATTCTTTTTTGCAACAGCAAGCTGCATTCCTTGCCCCAATAACTGTGGCGCCATATATGCCCCCCCAACAAAATGGCAGCAATCAACAGATTTTTGTTTTTTGAACCATAATGATAAAGCAAATCCATCATCAAAAATAAGGTCAATTTTACGCTCTTGTAATGCTTTATAGAGCTCTTCTCTCTTTTTAAACCCTTGCCATTTGGCTTTAGGAAAATAATGTTGAAAGAGTTTTTCGTGAACACTTTTAGACAAAACACCACTGGTTAAATGTATCAATTGATCGCTTATTGGCTCATCGAGATTTAAACGTCGAGAAGCAACAAATCGCGCTGGAAAGCGCAAATATGACTTTGTAAAAACAAGATCTTGCTGGGTTTTACTTGTTTCTTTTAAACCCGCAATAATGACTTCTGCACCACCATTTTTAACATGTTCTACAAGCTCTTTCCAAGGAATCACTTCTATTTCACAAAGCTTCTCTAATTTTAATTTTGAGCAAATAGCGCGCAATAAATCGATATTATAACCTGCAAGATACCCCGATTGATCAATAAAATTAAAAGGAGGAAAATCAAAACTTGTTACAAAACGCAAACGAAAGATATCCGTTGTATCAGATTGTACCAAATGTTCATGCGAATCAAAAAAAGAAGGCAGCCTTTCAGCTTCTGCGTAAGAGGAAAATAGAATCCCCCCTGCTACAAATAAAATACGAATAAAAATATTGTATGGATTATTGAATAAAAAGTACTGTAAACGCAATTGAAGATGTTTCACATATATAGATTTTTTTATTTTCAAAATCTCTCCCCCATTTTTCAAAACTAAGATGCAACACTTCTTAACTATTATCTAACGCACTTCACCAAAATATCTGGCGTTTAATAAATAAAATTCTTGCTATTTTTGAAACCATTGAAAATGCTTAGATTTCTGATGTTAATTTTCCAAAATGAATATATAAAAAGTAATTTTAGAGAAAAGCGATTTAATTTTTTAATATAAGAAATAAGCTGTATATACTTTAGTGGTACACTTTATTTTATCAAAATATCCCGCGTACCTTAAAATATTAAGACCATTTCCTTGCGTATCACAACCTGGGAAGTATATAGATACTATTGAAGAAAAGAGTAAAAACACCCCTCAAATGCCGAGGGTTTTCTCAACATTAAGGTTGCACCAACATTTAAGAGCTGAAAAATAAAATGATGATTCTGATTTGCACTTTATTGTCACGATGGGAAAGATGGGGGACATAAATCTTGTAGTATTCACAGGGTATTTTGCGTTATACTATTCAAATATCGTTGTAAAATGAGTTTGGGAACATTGAGAGATGCTCCTTAAAAAAGTGCGTGAATAAACAGTACAATGGCGTTTTGTTTTGAATGAGCGATGCAACCTCACGAGAATACAAGAAACAAAAGCGTAAGATAATGCGTCATTACCCTCCTTATTCAAAAACATCACCGTAAGACGTTTTTTTTAAATTGTAAAGTTGAATATAAAGATGATCGTGGAAACATGTTTTTACATTTACGCATTTATATTTTCCTCAAATAAAGCTTTTTTCACATTTTAAAGATGACACAAACCAATATACATAATATTTTCGCCTCAATCTAACATACAAAAGTTTGAACTGCTTAGAGAGCTCGCAACCTTTGTTTTAAATATATGGTAGAATTAGGATTGAAAAATTGATTTATGGATAAAACAAGTGAGACCTTTATTAGTGTAACACAAAATGCATAACTAATTCTGAAACAGAACGTATATGCAAAAATAAACAAAGTAAATAGCATCGTTTATGAAACAGCTTTTTGTATAAGTCATAAGTGTTTATTCGCCTTATATCACCGCCCTAGTGTTTTACAGCATAACAGTACACTATCATTTTATCATTCTCTCCATTATATATCGACAGATATTGAATCTAGATCTGATATACGGTAAATATTTAATGTGGTTATTCCATAAATAACTGATCAGAACATTGAGCTTTAAAAAAAGCGGATAAAATATTGTAAATTGAACACAGGAATGGACTAACTTATGAGTGATGAAATAACCTCACCAGCACAAAGCAATAACTATGATGCCGCTTCTATCAAAGTTCTCAAAGGTCTTGATGCTGTACGCAAACGTCCTGGTATGTATATTGGTGATACTGATGATGGATCGGGGTTACATCATATGGTCTATGAAGTTGTAGACAATGCTATCGATGAAGCTTTAGCCGGTCATGCAACTCTTGTAAACGTCACACTCCATGCTGATGGTTCTTGTTCTGTTCGTGATAATGGACGTGGAATTCCGACAGATATCCATCCAACAGAAGGTATTTCTGCAGCTGAAGTTATTATGACACAGCTTCATGCCGGCGGAAAGTTTGATCAAAACTCTTATAAAGTTTCAGGCGGATTACACGGTGTTGGCGTCTCTGTTGTGAATGCATTATCCGTTTGGCTTAAATTGCAAATCAAACGCAATGGTAAAATTCATGAAATATCATTTACCCATGGGGTAGCTGATGCTCCATTAAAAGTTGTTGGCGATTGCGATCAAGAAAGTGGAACAGAAATTAGATTTTTACCAAGCTCTGAAACCTTTACTATGGTTGAGTTTGATTTTGAAATTTTGGAGCGCCGCTTACGGGAATTAGCCTTTCTAAATTCTGGGGTT
The DNA here is from genome assembly GCF_042195945.1 of Bartonella sp. AP30XZML. Taxonomy (NCBI): domain Bacteria; kingdom Pseudomonadati; phylum Pseudomonadota; class Alphaproteobacteria; order Hyphomicrobiales; family Bartonellaceae; genus Bartonella; species Bartonella sp. AP30XZML. Next base: position 158,926 of record NZ_JBHIPJ010000118.1, read on the forward strand.
TATATTCTTCTTGTTGACGAGCGTCATGCTGATATTAAATCCGTTGAATTGCATTATGAAGGTGGATTAATAGAGTTTGTGAAATATATTGATCAATCAAAAAAAGCTCTGCTTGATACTCCTATTTATATTGCAAGTGAAAAGGATGGTATGAGCGTTGATGTTGCCCTATGGTGGAATGATTCCTATCATGAGAAGGTCTTGTGTTTTACCAATAATATCCCTCAGCGTGACGGTGGAACTCATTTGATAGGTTTCAGAAGTGCCCTTACACGCCAAATTAATGGCTATGCTGAATCTTCAGGTATTACTAAAAAAGAAAAAGTGAACTTAACCGGTGATGACTGCCGTGAAGGATTAACAGCTATTCTTTCTGTCAAAGTTCCTGATCCAAAATTTTCTTCACAAACAAAGGATAAGTTAGTCTCTTCTGAAGTGCGCCCTATTGTTGAAAGTTTGGTCAATGAAGGTCTTTCAATATGGCTGGAAGAACATCCTCATGAAGCAAAACTTCTCATTAGTAAAGTGGTAGAAGCTGCAACAGCACGTGAAGCAGCACGCAAAGCACGTGAACTAACAAGACGAAAAGGGGCGCTTGATATCACTTCTCTACCAGGAAAGCTTGCCGATTGCCAAGAACGAGATCCCGCAAAATCAGAAATCTTTATTGTCGAGGGGGATTCGGCTGGCGGTTCAGCAAAAAGTGGGCGCTCACGTCAAAATCAAGCAATTTTACCCCTTCGTGGTAAAATCCTCAATGTTGAACGAGCACGTTTCGACCGCATGCTCTCATCTGATATGATTGGAACACTTATTACAGCTCTTGGAACGTCTATCGGGAAGGATGAATTTTCACCGGATAAATTACGTTATCATAAGATTATTATCATGACGGATGCGGACGTTGATGGAGCCCATATTCGTACTCTGCTGCTCACTTTCTTTTTTAGACAAATGCCCGAGTTGATTGAACGTGGACATCTTTATATTGCTCAGCCTCCTCTTTATAAAGTGTCGCGTGGAAAATCTTCCCAATATATTAAAAATGAAGCAGCGTTTGAAGAATTCTTGATCGATACTGGATTAGAAGAAACAACGCTTGAGCTTTCAACGGGAGAAGTTCGTGCAGGGGCTGATTTGTATCAACTCGCTAAAGATGCTCGTATATTACGTCAACTTTTAAATGGTCTTCATACCCGTTATGACCGTAATATTGTTGAACAAGCAGCAATTGCTGGCGCTTTTAATCTTGAAGTCTTTGCAACACAAGAAAAAGCGCAAAAAATAGCAGATACTACAGCACACCGCCTTAATCTGATTGCTGATGATATGGAACAAGGTTGGAGTGGACAATATACAGCAGATGGAAGTTTATGTTTTGAGCGTATTTTGCGTGGTGTTAAAGATGTTGTTACGCTTGATGTGGGACTTATAAATTCAACTGACGCACGCCAAATTGATCGCATTTCCCAAAATTTTATCGACATATATCATCCTCCTGTTCTTTTACGTCGCAAAGATAAAACAGAGCGTATTTTTGGTCCTATGAGCCTTTTAGAGAGCATTTTTACAAACGGTAAAAAAGGTGTTACTCTTCAACGTTATAAAGGTCTTGGGGAAATGAATGCTGAACAACTTTGGGAAACAACGCTTGATCCCAATGCACGTTCTCTTTTACAAGTAAAAATTAATGATGCAACCGATGCAGATTCACTCTTTTCTCGTCTCATGGGTGATGAAGTTGAACCTAGACGTATTTTTATTCAAGACAATGCCTTAAGCGTTGCCAATCTTGATATCTAAAGGTACTCTTCTGTTTTTGGCTGTGTAAACGTCGTAGTTTTATACGTTGTTTTTTCGTAGTTGAACATTCCCTCTCTATTTCATTTACGATAAAAGAAAAATAAGGAAGATCATATACATGGCAATTGAAACAGAACGTGTAGGAACCAAGGGTGGCATGGAGCACTCTTTTGGTTTTACAAGAGTAGATGAAACACAAAAACAATTCATGGTGGATGGTGTGTTTCATTCTGTTGCTGAAAATTATGACAAGATGAATGATATCTTATCCTTAGGGCTACACCGTGTGTGGAAAAATTCCATGATTGCTTGGCTTTCCCCACCAGCACTTTCTCATTGGAAAGTTCTTGATGTCGCTGGCGGTACAGGTGATATTGCTTTTCGTATTCTTAATGCTTCACGCCAAAAAGCCCATGCTACGGTGCTTGATATTAATGGCTCAATGCTCAGCGTTGGCAAAAAACGCGCACAAAAAAATGGTCTTGCCCCTCTGATTGATTTTGTTGAAGCCAATGCAGAAAATCTACCTTTTGAAGATCGAAGCTTTGACGCTTACACGATTGCTTTTGGAATTCGCAATGTTCCTCATATTGATCAAGCTCTTAGAGAAGCTTTTCGTGTTTTAAAGCCCGGTGGACGTTTCTTATGTTTAGAATTTTCAAATGTCGAGATGCCTTGGCTCGATAAAATTTATGATCTTTGGTCTTTCCATGCTATCCCTAAGCTGGGTCAATTTATCGCAAATGATGGCGATGCTTATCGTTATTTGGTTGAATCTATCCGCAAATTTCCTAAGCAAGATGATTTTTCCCATATGATCAAGCATGCGGGGTTTTCGCGGGTATCGTACCGCAATCTCACCGGTGCGATTGCAGCGCTGCATTCAGGTTGGAAAATTTAAAAATGGTGCAAATTTCCCCTTACTTTCAATTGATGCGTGCAGGATGGGTTTTAACACGTGAAGGTGTTTTAAGTGCTCTTCCTCATGATGATCTTCAAGGATTTCCAGCGCTATGTCATCGTATAGCGAGTGCATTAGCACGACGCAAAACAAAAAAGAAACAGCGATCTGAAAATATTTCATATGCCATTAATAAGCTTGGACCCTCTTACATAAAACTTGGTCAATTTCTTGCAACAAGGCCTGATATTGTCGGCCGTGATATTGCGGAAGATTTGTCACAACTACAAGATCGTGTCCAAACATTTTCTTGCACCGCCGCTATTGCTCAAATTGAAAGTTCTCTTGGTCGCTCTATTGATGATTTATTCGTAAATTTTTATCCCCCCATTGCCGCCGCTTCTATTGCTCAAGTTCATCCAGCTGAATACAGTGATGAAACTGGCCATAAGAAAAAATGTGCTGTAAAAGTTATTCGTCCCAATATCAGAGCACGTTTTTCTAAAGATCTTAGAGGATTCTATCTCATTGCTCATTTGCAAGAGCGCTATATCCCTGCCTCTCGAAGGCTTCGTCCTGTTTGTGTGGTGGATACTTTAGCACAAATAACACGACTTGAAATGGATTTACGCTTAGAAGCAGCAGCTATATCTGAAATGGCTGAAAATATTCAACATGATACAGGCTTTCGGGTTCCACGTATTGACTGGGAACGGACAGGACGTAATGTTCTTACAATGGAATGGATTGATGGTATAAGAATATCCGAAACTTCCAAACTCAAAGAAGCAGGATTTGATTTGAAGGCGCTTGCTATTACGCTTATTCAATCTTTTCTTCGTCATACACTGCGTGATGGTTTTTTTCACGCCGATATGCATCCTGGTAATTTATTTGTAGATGAAAAAGGATGTATTGTCGCTGTTGATCTAGGTATTACAGGACGGCTTGGAAAAAAAGAAAAGCATTTCCTTGCTGAAATTCTTTACGGCTTTATTACCCGCGATTACCATCGAGTTGCACGTGCCCATTTTGAGGCAGGCTATGTTCCTTCACACCATAATATTGAAAGCTTTGCGCAAGCCAACCGCGCTATTGGCGAACCAATTCACGGACAATCAGCACAAAGCATTTCCATGGCTAAATTGCTCACTTTATTGTTTGAAGTCACTGAATTATTTGACATGCAAACGCGACCTGAACTTTTATTGCTGCAAAAAACGATGGTTGTCGTGGAAGGTGTTGCCCGCACATTAGATCCCACTTTTAATATGTGGAAAGCTTCTGAACCCATTGTCAAAGAATGGATTAGTAAAAATTTAGGACCCGTAGGCGTTGCAAAAGACTTTAGTGAAGGAGCACAAGCTCTCCTTTCGCTGGCACGCAAAACACCACAATTGGTTCAAAATTTCCAACAAATAGAAGAAGATTTTAATCAAATGAGAAAAACAGGTTTTAATCTTTCTCATGCTACCCTCAAACAACTTGCTGTAGAACAAAGTCACAGAAACCGTTATGGTCGTTATAGTCTTTTCATCATTGCACTTTGTTGCGCTTGTCTTACTTTTTACTTTTTTCATCTTTTCTAATCTCCTTAATATGCTAAAAATATCAACAATGAAATCATTGCAATCATTTTATTTCTTGGAGGTATTTTATGGCCAGTATTACCATTCGTAACCTGTCTCCTGAAACCAAAGAAGCTTTGCGCATACGCGCCGCGCAAAATGGTATTTCTATGGAAGAAGAAGTCCGGCGCCTTTTAAGCAATCCCTCTCTTCTCACCACACAACCCCTTCATGCTAGCGCTGTTGAAATGCAATCATTGAAATCAAAATCTCTCCTTCTTATTATTGGTGGAAGTATTGCATCCTATAAAGCACTTGATTTGATTCGCCGTTTACAAGAACGTGGAGCACATTTAAAAGTTGTGATGACAAAAGCAGCGCAAAAATTTATTACGCCTTTAGTCGCTGAAGCTTTAAGCGGTGGTACTGTATATACTGATTTATTTTCACGCGAAGAAGAACACGATATCGGACATATCCGATTAGCACGTGATGCTGACCTGATTATTTTAGCTCCTGCTACAGCCAACCGTATTGCAAAAATAGCCAATGGCATAGGAGATGATCTGGCTAATTGCATTCTTTTAGCGGCACGCTGTCCACTCTTGATTGCACCCGCTATGAATCCGTCCATGTGGACGCATCCAGCCACTATTCGCAATGTTGCACAATTGCGCGCAGATGGCGTTCATATCATCGGACCAGAAATCGGAAATATGGCTGAACGTGACGAGATGGGATATGGACGCATGAGCGAACCTTTAACTATTGTCGCTACCATAGAGAATCTTTTGAATGTGCATGAAAAACCTCTCTCTGACCGCCATTTCATCGTTACCTCTGGCTCTACCCATGAACCAATTGATCCAGTGCGTTATATTGCTAATCGGTCTTCAGGTAAACAAGGTCATGCCATCGCAACCGCTCTTGCACATTTGGGTGCAAAAGTAACACTTATTTGTGGACCTGTTAATCTCGCAGACCCACAAGAAGTAAAAACCATTCATGTTGAAACAGCACAACAGATGTTACAAGCCGTTCAAACCGCATTGCCTGCTGATGGTGCTATCTTTGTTGCCGCTGTTTGTGACTGGCGCAGTCAAACGCAGTCTTTACACAAAATTAAAAAGAATGCTCATAAAATACCACCATCCCTTCATATGGTTGAAAATCCTGACATTTTAGCAACGATTGGACACGCTCCAAACCGCCCCTCATTGGTCATTGGTTTTGCTGCTGAAACATGTGATATCATTGCCAATGCACAAAAAAAATGTGTTGAAAAAGGAGCTGATTTCATTCTTGCTAATGATATTTCTCTTCAACTAGATGGTACAAGTGTCATGGGCGCTGATACAAATCAAGTTTATCTCGTAAGTAGAAAAAAAGTTGAACAATGGCCCCATATGAGTAAACAACACGTAGCGCAAAAATTAGCAAACGTGATTGTATCATTTTTTGCCCCCAAAACACCTACTCCTCATGAGGAAAATATACCCCTTTGCAAATAAGAACTCTTCAAACGCGTTGATATTAAAACACCTTATAAAATAGAACTGACAATAGGTGTCTATCCATCTCAATTAGTATATAATATTTCTGGTTTATAATGATAATATCGCATTGTTCATATTAAATTAGAATCCCAAATATCATAAGATTCTCTCATTCCCAATCTCTCTCATGTTGAATCAATAAAAATCATTTTCTTGCACGTTGTAAACAAGGATAACTGTATGAATACAAAACGTTTCAGAAAGAACTAAAAGCGCTTATAATGGACCGTCTCAAGAACCAAGGGCTTGTCTCGGACAAACACTGAGAATGATGGTGCCAGCGTGCTCTTTTTATTAAGCGTAAAGTTAGTGATGCCCTATAAGTTTTATATTATTCACGAGAGCTTTACCCATATACCATTCACAAACGCTGTTGCGAAATGGGTGTGATGAGCGTTGGGAAATGTTTTTTTAAAAAATCCTATCTCACCCTAGCCTTCATAAAAGTAGGATCTATTGCACCACTGTCTCGCCAGCTTATAAAAAAAACAAGCTATCATTCACTTTGGCTACCATCAATTTTGACAAAGCTCTTGTAATGGATAAAATTTATAAAAAGCATTTTCTTTCTTCAATGTTTTTATCCACATATCGGTCATATTTATGATATGCAAATAAATGATTTTGATTGTTTCATGATGAGAGCAGCTAATGAGAAAATATGAAAACTTTATTTTGAGCTCTTATTCGCTATGAAAAATAATGTATAAATCAATGATATTATAACATCTCAATGCAATTTGAAGCATATCTCACACTGACGCTTATAAAGAGTGTAGACAAAATTCACTGCACCACTGTCTATAAGTTTATGAAACTGAAGCCTTTATTATTTTTCTCAGTGATCGGTCTTTAAAATTAAATGTATGTGTCCTCTCTCCAGAATACCAAGACCACAAAAACTAGAATTTTATCCATGATATCCTCACATTGTGATGTTTCATGAGAAGCATTTTTATTCCTTTATTGAAAGCTTTGTATCCATACATTGGTCTCGCCTATAATGTGTACGTAAATAATTTTTTGATGTTGAATAGAGTCTTTGAAATTAAAGAATATTTCTATATTTGGGATTCTTATTCAAGTTGAAAATGATCAATTCTCTTCGATAAATTAGTGGTGTTATTATCTAAAAATTATTTGATACAGTGCACCACTTGTATGAAAAGTGCTTCAATGAATGCTTACTTCATTGCACTTATAGCTTTTAAAATTCAAAATCTCATCATTTTTAAGCATCCGTGGTTTCTCCCTTTCTTTGCTTCCTCAAAAAACTGCTCTTCTATGGGATCGGACGGTCAATCGCCTAAGCTTATTTTTTCCACTTCTATCATATTAATCATTCTGTTGCCCAAAATTAGAATATCTACGGAGCTACTACGTTACCCCTATTCCATTGAACTCAATATTTTTTTGAAAGCGAGGGGCAAAAGCATGCCGCCAAATAGTAGAAAAGTACAGAATTTTAGGAATTGTGTAAAACAATTAAGCACTTAGATAAACGAAGTTAGATAACTCTACTGAATAAATAGAAGTAAACAACTTTTCTCCCAAATAGTTCTTATTCCTTAATTTTTTACATATATCATATAAACGCAATAATCTACACTATGTACAAAAATACTAAAAATTTCTTCTACAACAGCTACTTTTTAAATTCTTCTTTGTTTTTAAAAATCAAAATTTCTATTTATTCAAACTTTATTTTTAACAAAGAAACCTTAACCGTTTTTTATAATGTTCTTGAAAAAAATCTTGTAATTCAAAGAAAGAAAAAATTACACTGTACATACTTTAAATATATTTCTTGTTTTTTTTGCTTCTTTCCTTAGTTTATTAATCTATGATTTTTACTGCTGCTTATCGTGCTTTACAACGTCTTATGACCTCGCAATATCGTATTATGATACTGAAAGCATTGGGGGTTACTTTTTTCATTCTCACCATTTTATGGTTATGTGTGCACCAACTTTTTGTGTCTTACTTTTGGCCCTGGATTGCTCAATTTCTTCCTGGACTCCCTAGTTGGGCGGGATGGATTGGTTTTAGCATGCTTATCATTTTTAATCTTGGTTTGGCTCTTTTGTTGGCTTTTTTGATTGCACCGATCTCAGCTATGATTGGTGGTTTTTTCATTGACTCTGCTGCTGAAATCATTGAAAAAGAGGATTACCCAAACGAGCCTATTGGACAAGCTTTGCCGTTTCAGCGTTCTCTTATCATTTCCTTTAAATTTGTTATTTTAAGCCTTCTTGGTAATGGAATTGCTTTTATTTTATTCTTCATACCAGGTATTAATTTAATTGCTTTTTATCTTATTAATGGTTATTTGCTCGGTCATGAATATTTCTTGTTTGCGGCTTACCGTTTTCGAACAGAACAAGATGCCCGTGCTTTTTTACATACTCATTACACAACGGTTTTTGGCGCAGGATTATTGATAGCGCTTTTTGTTTCGATTCCAATTCTTAATTTAGCAACACCGCTTTTTGCAGCTGCCTTTATGACATATTTACACAAAATGCTTTCCCAAAAGACCATGGCACGCATTACACAAAAATAGTGTTCCTTGACTTTAAGGTTAATAAAACTTGCCAGCCAAAGAAAACATAATATAAAATTTTATGCTTTATCTTTTATTAAAGCAATATATTGATTTATAATGATAACTTATCGTTTCACAACATGAGTGAAAAACCTAAATATTATGAGGGTTTTTCATTTTAATCCTATTCATATTAGGTCAATTGAAATCGTTTGTTAATATGTCATAAACGGAGGTGGTGTGCGGATAAAAGTACTTTCAAAAAGGCGTGAAATATCTTTATATGAATCCTCTTAATGCAAACATTATCGTCGTATTGAAAACTGAAAAAGAATATGATGGTGTCGCTTTGTACTTTCTATTTCAGTAAAAACGGATAGCATAATGTCTTTTATACCATTCATGGAGAGTGTATACTCTTCATAAGAGAGTTTTGGAAATTATTGAAAGATATCTGTGTAAAATAAACACGTAAATGAGTAATATAATGGTATTTTGAGCGTATTCTATTTTAATTGTGAAAAGCACGCGCTTTAAAAAAACCTTTTGAAAAAAATCTTGCTCTGATGTTAGCGTTTCGCTAATATGATGTCGTCTTATACAGTATTTTAAATGGATTATTTTAGCCTTATTAACGCCTTATATTATAAGGTTTCTTTTCTTCAGAACCGTTGATACGAGTGATTAATTGGATATTCATTTTTATTAAAAAATAAGGGATTTGTTAACCATCGCAAGGAGTGAATTTTAATACCAAAGTAAAAAAATAAAAACATGTAAGTTCTTAAACTTATGAGAAATTTGTTATAGGGAATACTCTTCATAGATATGATTGTTATGATATTGGAAAATTAAAAAGTTAAAAAACAAGCTATACGTACACTGATAAAAGTATTAAATAGACTCCTTTGTTCCATCGGTAAAGCAAATGTGACTGCTTAGGTTCATATTCTTTCAAATCATGCGAAAGATGTGTAATATTTAAAGGAAGGTTATAAAGATGAACTGGATTACAAATTATGTTCGTCCTAAAATTAACTCTATATTGGGGCGCCGTGAAATTCCAGAAAATCTATGGATTAAAGATCCTACCAGTGGTGAAATGATCTTCCATAAAGATCTGGAAGCTAATCAATTTGTAGCTCCCAATTCTGGCCATCATATGCGTATCAGCGCTAAAAATCGTCTCATGCATTTCTTTGATGATGGTGTTTATACAGCTCTTGAAAATCCAAAAGTTGTAACAGATCCTTTAAAATTTCGTGACGAAAAACGCTATATTGACCGGTTAAAAGATTATCGTTCTAAACTTGGTGTTGATGATAATATTTTAAGTGCACGTGGTACGATTGAAGGCTTACCAATCATTGCAACCGTTCAAGATTTCGCCTTTATGGGTGGATCACTCGGTATGGCTTCAGGAGAAGCTATTATTAAAGCTTTTGATACTGCCATTGCCGAAAGGCGCCCGTTAGTTCTTTTTTCTGCTTCTGGTGGCGCACGCATGCAAGAAGGAACACTCTCGTTGATGCAAATGCCTCGTACAACCGTAGCGATTGAAATGTTGAAAGAAGCAAAACTTCCCTATATTGTTGTGCTGACTAATCCAACAACCGGTGGTGTTACTGCTTCTTACGCCATGCTTGGTGATATTCACATTGCTGAACCTGGCGCTATGATTGGTTTTGCTGGTCCACGTGTGATTCAACAAACTATACGCGAAACCCTACCAGAAGGTTTTCAAAGTAGTGAATATCTGCTCGAACATGGTATGATTGATATGGTTGTCTCACGTTTAGAAATGAAAACAACGATTGCGCGTCTTTTACGTTTGATGATGAAACGCCCTGCTGTTTTTAACCCTTCCGATCCATCCCCTACAGACTCTCAAACATCGCTTTCTACAACAAAAGCAGCTTAAATTTATGCAACAAAGCCAAATACAAAAGGTGGTAGATGATTTACTAAAAAATTATCCGAAAAAATTTGATCTTTCTTTAGAGCGTATTATTCACCTTTTAGAGCGTCTTGGTAATCCACATTTAAAACTTGCCCCTATTATTCACATCGCTGGAACAAATGGCAAAGGATCTGCCTCAGCGATTTGCCGTGCTCTTTTAGAAAGTGCAGGATACTGCGTTCATGTCTATAGCTCACCTCATCTCGTCAACTGGAATGAACGCTGCCGGTTAGGTCAAAAAGGAGGTGGTCAACTTGTTACAGAAAACCAATTGGCTGAGACAATCCGTGAAATTATAAAAGTAAATCGTCAAGAGCCGATTACTATTTTTGAAATTTTTACAGCCGCTGCCTTTATGCTGTTTAGTACACATCCAGCTGATGTTGTCATTTTAGAAGTTGGGTTGGGAGGGCGTTTTGATGCTACCAATGTCATTAACAAACCAGCTGTATCGCTTATTATGCCCATTGATTATGATCATGAGAACTTTCTTGGAAACACAATTGCTCAAATCGCTTTTCAAAAGGGGGGAATTATCAAACCAAATGTTCCAGTAGTCATCGGGAAGCAAAATTATGAAGAAACTCTTGCTACTTTAATACCCCTTGCCGATAAAAATAAAGCACCTTATTCTCTATTTGATCAAGATTATCAAAGTTATAAAGAACATGGACGTATGGTTTTTCAAAACAATCAAGGTCTCATGGATCTTTCACTTCCTAACCTTATTGGAGACCACCAAGTTGCCAATGCTGGCGCATCTCTTGAAGCAGTTTGTCAAGCAGGTTTTCAACTTTCAGAACAAACCATAAATGACGCTTTGAAAAATATCTATTGGCCCGCACGGATGCAACATCTTATCCAAGGACATTTGGTTGATCAACTGTCTCCTAATATTGATTTATGGTTAGACGGTGGTCACAATCCTGCTGCTGGAAAAGTTATTGCAGCAGAACTTACACAATGGAGAAAAAAAACAGATCGTCCTATTATTATGATTGCTGGCATGCTCAATACCAAAGATGCTGTCGGTTATTTTCGTTCCTTAGCGAACCTTGTCGATAAAATATATACGATACCGCTAATTAACAATAATGCCAGTATCTCTCCAATAAAATTAGCTGAATCAGCGCAAAAAGCAGGAATCTTTGCTACTCCACAAGCACATCTACAAGATGCTTTGCATAAGATTAGAGCCGAATATAAAGAGGCAATTGTCCTTATTAGTGGTTCCCTTTATCTTGCGGGCGATATTTTACGTGACAATAAAACACCTCCATGCTAGAAATTGATTATTTTAAAGCTTTGAAAGATAGACTTTTTAATCATGCAACTTGATTGTGCACTTTATCAACATCCTAAACTTATTACTGTTTTTGGCGGATCTGGTTTTGTAGGACGACATGTCGTTGAAACTTTGACTAAGCGGGGATATCGCGTTCGTATCGCTGTTCGTTATCCACAAAAAGCTTATTACATGCTCCAAATAGGAGAAGTAGGACAAACCCAAATGCTTAAAACGGATATCAAGCATCGTGCCTCTGTTGCACGCGCGTTGCTTGGAGCTGATGCGGCAGTGTTTTTACCTGGTAGCTTAAAACAAGCAAATCAATCGAATTTTAAAAACACACAAATTGATGGTGCTTACAATGTTGCTGAATTAACAGCACAAGCTGCTATTCCGCTCATCTATATGTCAGCACTTGTGGCTAACGAGAATGCTTCATGTCTTTATGCACGTGTTAAGTTTATGGGTGAACAAATCGTTCATAACAAGCATCCTCAAGCAATTATTATCCGTCCATCCGTTATCTTTGGACCAGAGGATTGTTTCTTTAACACCTTAGCAGATTTGTCACGTTTTTTACCAATTATGCCTCTTTTTGGGGGTGGGCAAAGCAAATTGCAACCCGTGTATGTTGGTGACGTTGCTGAGTTTATCGCGCGCGCTTTAGATGGACAGGTTGCTTGGGGAAAAAATTATGATCTTGGTGGTCCCCAGATTATTACCTTTCAAAATACTCTTGAAAATATACTCAAAATTATTCACCGTAAAAAAACAATCCTATCCATACCTCTTTCTGCTGGTCTATTGATTGGAGGAATTTTGGGAACTATCGGTAAATTGCCTTTTGTACCAACACTTGTAACAGCCAATCAGATACGTTTTTTGCAAATGGATAACATTGTTTCTAAAGAGGCTATAGAGAATGGATATACTCTAGAAGGTGCGGGAATTACCCCCAGAGCAATGGCTGCATTCTTGCCAAGTTATCTTTGGCGATTTCGTCCACATGGTCAATTTTCCCAAAACTTACACGTCTAGAATAAATTTTTCCAAAACTGAGTTATTATTTGATTTATAATTTATAGCTCGTTGTTAGCGATTCTGAAATCAGAATGCTCAATAGAGTAATGTTTTTGCGTTTTAAATGCTCTATTCAGTATCACAAAAAATGTTTAATCGTATACCTATAGTATTTTGATAAAAATCGTTGAAAACAGGAGAAAAGCACTTCTTATAAACTGTCTTTATCCAAGAGCAGATGCAACATTGGAATCCTAAAGAACCGATTCTGAATTGCCTATTCATAAATATGATAACCTATGACTTTGCATTATATTATTTTGGTAGAAAGCTTAATAATGAGATTAAAGTAATTCTTCCTTTTTCAACAACCGCATAAGTGAGTAGAATACGAGTATAATACTTTCGATATTATCCCATAAAAAATCGATATAAAAACTGTGAAGCAATGCACAATTTTTATTATTTAAAAGGTATTCTCTTTGGAGATTTTTAAAAGCTTTAAAGTTACGTGAAAAGGATAGAGTTTTGTTTATATAATAAGACTTATCATGAAGATCTCTTATTCTATCAGTAACATCATTATTCAGATTCATAAATGCATATTTGTTGCACAAATTTATGGAGATTTTAAAAGAGCTTTTTCACATAAAGAAGTCCTCTTCTTGTCTTGCATTTTTTTTTAATTTCTCCTACCGTCTTGGAAAAACTTATTTTAAAGGAATAAAGAATGGCAGCTCAAGATTTTGTTGTCAAAGATATTGCACTTGCCGCTTATGGTCGTAAAGAACTTGATATTGCTGAAACTGAGATGCCTGGTTTGATGGCTTGTCGTAAGGAGTTTTCCTCTAATCAACCTTTGCGCGGAGCGCGTATTTCTGGCTCATTGCACATGACAATTCAAACAGCTGTTTTAATTGAAACATTAAAAGCGATTGGCGCCGATATACGGTGGAGCTCTAGCAATATTTTTTCTACGCAAGACCATGCAGCAGCAGCTATCGCCGCAACTGGTATTCCTGTATTCGCCGTTAAGGGTGAAACATTGGAAGAATATTGGACTTATATAGATGCAATTTTCCAATGGCCAGATGGTAATCCTTCCAATCTTATTTTAGATGATGGCGCTGATGCCACAAACTATATTTTAATGGGAAGTCGTGCAGAACAAAATAAAGATATCCTATCGCATCCAAAAACAGAAGAAGAAGAAATTTTTTTCAAACAAATACAAAAGCGTATGGATGCAACGCCAGGATTTTTTACACGACAGCGCGCAGCAATTAAAGGTGTAAGCGAAGAAACCACAACAGGTGTAAACCGTCTTTATCAGTTACAAAAAGAAGGGCTTTTGCCTTTTCCTGCTATTAATGTCAATGATAGCGTCACTAAATCAAAGTTTGATAATAAATATGGATGTAAAGAATCATTGGTCGATGGTATTCGACGTGGAACAGACGTGATGATCGCTGGTAAAACTGCCATTGTCTGTGGTTATGGTGACGTAGGAAAAGGTTCAGCAGCATCTCTTTCTGGTGCTGGGGCTCGTGTTAAAGTAACAGAAATTGATCCTATTTGCGCTCTTCAAGCAGCTATGGATGGCTATGAAGTTGTTAATTTGGATGATGCTGCTTCCAGTGCTGATATTATCATCACGACAACAGGCAATAAAGATGTTGTTCGTTTAGACCATATGCGACAAGTAAAGGATATGTGTATTCTTGGAAATATTGGTCATTTTGATAACGAAATCCAAGTCGCAGCCCTTAGAAATTTGCCATGGACAAATATTAAACCACAAGTTGATATGATCACCTTTCCCGATGGAAAACGCATCATTTTGCTCTCTGAAGGGCGTTTGTTAAACCTCGGGAATGCGACTGGGCATCCCTCTTTTGTCATGTCAGCCTCGTTTACTAATCAAGTTTTAGCGCAAATTGAACTTTTTACCCGTGCAGAACACTATACAAATGAAGTCACTGTTTTGCCTAAACATCTTGATGAAAAAGTTGCACGTCTACATCTTGATCGGTTAGGAATAAAATTAAGTGTTTTATCAGAAGAACAAGCCGCCTATATTGGAGTCACACCACAAGGACCTTATAAACCAAACCATTACCGTTACTAAACATTTCCTTGGGTTAAAAAAGGGAAAGATATCGTGCGCAGCTTTGGTGACTATAACCCCAAAGAAAAAGCTCAAAAAATGATTCGAATCTATGCGTATATATTTTGCCTTTTTTTCTTTTTTTCTCCAACATGCGCTGTTGCTCAGTCATTGGAAGGTTATTTACCATTTTTCTTCACTTTGCCGAATGGTCCATGGCTGCTTTTAGCGCTGTGTGGAGGAATTTCTTGTGCTTCACTTCTCACGTGCCTAGCTGTTATTATGCGTGCAAAAAAAACTGCACAGAAGACTTTGAAGATAATTCAGGCAAATTTTTCTGAAAAACTTAAATATTATGAATGGCTTCTGGAAGAAACCGAGCAATTCCTTCTTATTTGGGAAAATCCAACAACCTTACCCCGTGTCGTTGGTGCCCTTTCTGCATTGCAAAAAATAGGAATCGACCAGAAAGATTTTCAGCGTTTTGAGCTCTGGGTTGAAGAAAATTCTCTTCGAGAACTTGATTATGCATTGACTCAACTACGTTGTAAATGTCACCCTTTTGATCTTTCTATCACCACCACAAACAATGTATTGCTGCAAGTTACAGGAGTCATCGCAGGAACAGTCGCTATTGCTCGTTTTCAAGATATCTCAAAACAACAGAGTGAAAATGCTCGTTTACAGAAAGATATCGCCCGCCTTCTTACTGAACTGAGAATGCAGCGTAATCTTCTTGATCTTATTCAAGAGCCCGTATGGATAAAAGATTGTGAAGGAAAAGTTTGTTTTATCAATCGCGCCTTTAGAGAAATGACAGATTTTCGTGAAGGCAGTGATGAAGTGGGGGATCTTTTCAATGAAAATACACAACGCAAAACAAATGAAACAGAAACAATTTTTCAAGAACATGTTCACACAGTTATTGATGGAGAACGACATCGTTTTCATCTCACACGTATTACAACAGCCGAAGGGATGGCAGCTTTTGCGCGTGATGACAGCGCATATGAAAATATTGCTCATGAATTAAGTTATGTCCTTCAAAGCCATTGTGAAACACTTGACCAAATTTCAACAGCTGTAGCTATTTTTGATACAAACCAAAAATTAAAATTCTGTAATCATGCTTTTAAAATTTTATGGCCGTTGGAGACTTCCTTTTTAGAAAGTGAACCAAGCCATACATTATTTCTTGAACGTCTACGTGAAAAAGGGCTCATTGCTGCACACCCCGATTGGCGCGCATGGAAAGAAGAACTTTTTAAAGCCTATCGACAAACAGAATCGAACCAACAAATTTGGAATCTTCCAGATGGGCGTACGGTGCGTGTTATCTCGAACCCTCATCCACAAGGAGGTGTCACTTGGCTTTACGAAAACCTTACAGAAAAAATTGATCTTGAACGCCGTTATAATACACTTATTAAAATACAAGGTGAAACACTTGATAAACTTTCCGAAGGCGTGGTTGTTTTTGGTACTGATGGACGCCTTCGTTTATCGAATCCTGCCTTGTCGAAATTGTGGTCTCTTCCTTATAATTTACTTGTAGAAGGGACCCATATTACACAGTTACAAAGCCATTGTTCAGCCTTAACCTTAGGACAAGAATGGGATCAATTTACCAAATTCATTACCGGTTTTGCTGAAAAACGTGAAACATTTTCAGGTCGTATAGATCTTAAAAATGATATGATTATTGACTATACTCTGGTCCCTCTTCCTAATGGACAAACGATGCTTACTTTTGTGAATGTTACGGACACTGTCCATGTTGCGCGTGCTCTTCAAGAAAAAAATGAAGCATTAGAAAGTGCTGATCGTTTGCGTAATGAATTTGTCCAACATGTTTCTTATGAATTACGCACACCTCTCACCAATATTATTGGATTTTCCGATATTTTACGTGATCAAATTTTCGGCTCTATCAATGAACGTCAACAAGAATATCTTGAACACATTCATTCAGAATCAGGAACTCTTTTAAATATTGTTAACGATATTCTTGATCTTGCTACCCTTGATGCAGGCATTATGGAGTTGGACATAAAATCGGTTAACATTGCCGATGCTATGATACAAGCAGTAGCACGTGTAGAAGATCGCCTTAATGGACGTCATATTACGCTTTTACAACAAATTTCTCCTTCCTTAAATTCTATTTCTGCTGATGAAAAGCGCTTGCATCAAATTTTTGTGAATGTACTGAGTAATGCTATTAATTTTGCAACGGAGGCGAGTACTATTGAATTTTGCGTCGATGAACAAGATGATAACATTGTCTTTAGCGTTCACAATCAGGGCTCTGACATCCCAGAAGACATCCTTGATCGTATTTTTAAACGTTTTTCTTCCCATTCACACCATGGTGGGCGTGCGGGAGCGGGTCTTGGCCTTTCCCTTGTAAAAAGTTTCGTTGAACTACACGGTGGACATGTTGAAATTCTTACCGGTTCTGGAAAAGGAACAACAGTTAAATGTTTTTTCCCACTCTCCAAAGGAGATAAGATTTTTTAATTTTAACCTTTATGATAACAAAAATTTTTCATCCATTTCATGGAACTTTTAATGAATTTTAGTTTTTTTCTTGAAAATGAAGAGGCAACAAAGCTTTTTGCACAAAATTTAGCTCTTTCTTTAAAGCCAGGAGATCTTGTGACGCTGCAAGGGGATCTTGGAACTGGAAAGTCAACCATTGCACGTACAATCATTCAAACACTTGCGAACAATAACACTATGGATGTTCCAAGCCCTACTTTTACTCTTGTGCAAAGCTATCAACTTCCAAAGTTTGAAATTATTCATGCTGATCTTTATCGCCTTTCTATGGCAGAAGAAATTGATGAATTAGGGCTTCATGAAGCTCGTGAGAAAAATATTTTACTTGTTGAATGGCCAGAAAGAAATACAGCTCTTTTAGAGCTTGCCACTTTTGCAGTCACCTTACACTATAAAGAACATGGGCGTCATGTAACAGTTAGATCAGCGCAACATTCCATTGAATGTTTGCAACAGTCTTTCGCAATTCGTACATTTTAAAAAAACATGAACATCATCATTTTTTAATTTGATAATACCTCAATACTACCTATGAAATCTGAGATGATGGACAACATAAAGAAGGATTCATGGAGGTACCAACCATGGAAGATGAAACGAAATGCTGACTCTTTCATATAACAATGACATAAATTGCAAAGGACAGCCGTTAATTTATAGGAATTCATCAATTTATTTTAGAGAATCTGATACCTACAATTTTGATTCTAGAGAATAGTATAAGAGAATTTTAAATTGAAGTGGTAACCCTTTAGAAGAGCATTATATAACCTGTAGTGAATTGCTTGTTTCTTTCTGCTTAAAAATTGTGAGCTTCAGAAAAGTAATTTGCAAAGTTTTTGCTTAAAATCTCCTTTTATGTGTTGAAAACACTATCTATTTCAATAGTCTTATCTAAGAAGAAATACCTTTATGAAATTATCATTCACCTAATATTTTTAACGCGCCTATAAGGAAAGAATTGCCTATATTCTTCATACAAAGCAATTTTTTATAAAAAATAGTCAATTGAAACATGCATAAAAGCATGAATTCTTAAATTCATTTAAAATTTTGATTTTTATTGTCTTTTCATTATAATATAATCAAAAAAGAATATTTTAAAAAAGTCAAAAGGAGAGACAAAATTTCTCTCCTTTATAGTGATTATATGTGGAATTAACTAAGCCCATCTTTTATCCATTCAGAAAGACGTCCTTTAGAGGTAGCGCCAACCATATTCGATGAAATATTTCCATTTTTAAACATTAATAATGTAGGGATAGAACGTACTCCGTATTGGGTAGCCAGTTCCGGATTTTCATCAATATTTACCTTAGCAATTTTAACTTGATTTTGCATTTCTATTGAAATTTCATCCAAAATTGGAGCAATCACTTTGCAAGGGCCACACCATTCTGCCCAAAAATCAACCACAACAGGGATGGAAGAGGTTAGAACTTCACTTTCGAAATTGTCCTTATCAACTTTTATACACGTCATTTATTTATCCTTTTATATTCACTTTTTATAGATTGGTATAATAACAATTCATATCAAGTTATTGCAAAGATAAATTATTAAAGGACTTTTTTACACCAGGGATTGTGCGTTGTGTTTGTTTGAGCGATTTTATGAAAGTAAATAAAATGTAAAAATGCTTTGCAAGGAAAAGAGTAACTTATAAGGCAACTTCACGAAGAAATGCCTCAAGTTTTTCTGGAGGAAGTTTAAAAATTTTGGCTTCTTTACTGTAGATAAGCAGAGCCTGGATATCTTTATCGGGATGAATAGCTTGCAACAATTTTTGGTAAAGGGCCATTTGCAACCAGTGATGGGAAGCAATAGCAGCTTCATTTTCTGGTGGAGTTCCGGTTTTAAAATCGGCAAAGATAATGCTGTTTTGCTTGATGTAGAGACGGTCAATTTGACCAGAGATTGCTTGTTCTTTTCCACGAATTTTCACAATACCCATTAAGGAGACCTCAGCACGTGAATGCTCAGAGAAAAGGGGTTTGAGATAAACATGATCTAATATTTTCCAAATATGGCAAAGAGCATCTTCTCTTTGACTCTCATGCCAATGAGAGGCTTTGATATTGAGATAGTTTCGAGCATAATCTCGACGTTTTTGTGGGGGACAATCGGGCAAATATTGTAACAATCGGTGAACGAGATTACCATATTCAATGGAAAAAGCTCTGTTTGTGTTCATGGCTCCTAAAACAGGTGAAGTGGTAAGCTGTTTTGGACTTGAGGACAGCTCTGTATCAGCTTCAATGGAAAGGCTCGCCACTGACGGTTTTAACGGTTTTGGTAACACTGGTTCTGCTGGTACTTTATGAGAGAAAAAAGCAGGCAAAGGTGGTAAGGTTTGGCATTCAGCGGAAGGAACTTTTGAGTTTATAGAAGCAGAAGAAGCAGGTGTAATGCAATAACGCCAAGCTGCAATATCTTCCGAAGAATCTTTTATAGCAAGGGCATGCGGTTCGAGGGCTTTTTTTACGAGTTGTAACCATGTATGAGATGGCGTTTTCGGACCTTTATACCCACAAATAAACAAGCGATCTTCAGCGCGTGTCATTCCTACATAAAGAAGACGCCTATATTCTTCTTCTGCACGCTCTTTTAAATATGAAATTGCTTGTTTAGAGAGTTTTGTATCAAACTTTTCATTGGGATGCCAAATAAAGGCTTGTTTTCCGTTCCATTGTGCATTGTTTAAAGGAACTTTAAGAAAGTGAGGCGCATGCTGAGGATGCCAAATCGCACTACCAGGATCGACTAAAAACACAACAGCAGCCTCTAGTCCTTTTGCAGCATGAACAGTCATGATACGAATTTCTTCATTACTTTGTTCAAATTCACGTTTAATTTCTGGTTCGCTTGCACTTAATGTTTCTAAAAAAGCTTGTAATCCTGGTAATCCTGTTTTTTGAATAGTGAGCGTATAATCCATAAAAGCATCGAGCACATCATTTGCTTCAGATCCTAAACGAGACAGAATTTTTTGTCGTCCCTTATCATTGTTCAGAATATAGCTATAGAATTCAAAAACTGGTATTTTATCCACTAAAGCGCGATAATGGTTTAGCTTTTCAAAAGCATCTTTAAAAGATACCTGCGATGATATATGCGCGCACAGACTTTGCCAAAGAGAGCCGGTGCGGTGTACGGCAAGCTGATAGAGTTCCTCTTCACTAAGAGCAAAAAGTGGGCTTTTTAAAACACAAGCAAGAGAAAGATCATCTTGTGGCTGCAAAACAAAACGCGCAAGCGCCATTAAATCACGGATACTAATATGTTTGGTAAGCTGTAAACGATCAGCCCCTGCTACGGGAATATTACGGTGTTTAAGAGCACGGGAAAGAGCTGAGACAAATTGATCACGTTTACGGACCAAGATCATAATATCACTTGCACGTATTAAGCGTCCTTTTGCTGGAAGCATTTCGCCTTTTTGTAACCAGTCGGCAATCGTTTCAGCAATTTTTTCTGCTAAACGAACTTCAGGTGTATCTAAATGATTAACAGTTGTATGCCAATCTTGAGGAAAGTCACTCGTTTCTTTGGAAATGGCATCCCATATAACAACTTCACCGGGACTGTGAATACGGATAGCTTCATGCACCGTTTTTGTATTTTCTGCCGAAAGCCCTTTATAGTTTTCTGGTGTTTCAAAAACAAGATCAACACTTTTAAGAACATCTGCTGTAGAGCGAAAAGAATAATGCAGTTGTATTTTTTCAAATTGTTGATTTGTTTGTTGCACTTTTTTTTGAATAATTCGTCCATTTGCAGCAAAATTTTCTGGAGCAGCGCCTTGAAAAGAATAAATAGATTGCTTTTCATCTCCAACAGCAAAAAGAGTCCGTATGTTTGTTCGTTGGCTATACCCTGAAAAAAATTCCTGTGCCAACAGTTGAATAATTTGCCATTGCTCAGGGTTGGTGTCTTGTGCTTCATCAAGTAGAATATGATCAAGTCCCTGATCAAGTTTATAGTGCACCCATTGGCTTGCACCTTTGCGCTGTAACAAATGAAGTGTACGCTCAATAAGGTCATCAAAGTCTAAGAAGCCATTGGACTTTTTTAGATTCTTATAAATTTTGAGATAAATAGTACAGAGCTGAAAAGCAGCCATATTGAGGGTGGCAACCTTTGCGCATTGATATTTTTCTAAAAGAACAGAAAGCTTGTTTTGTTTATCTTCAAGCATTTGTTGAATAAAAGGCCAAATTTCGTCTGATTTTTTATGAGATAAATGTGAAAAATTACGCGGCTCACCTTTTGTTGTAAAATAAACATCAGAAATAAGATTGAGAATATTTGTCTCATCATGCACCTTTTCTAATTGGGAAAGTTTTGCCACCATATCCTTAAAGCTTTGATTACCATTGATTTCACAATGCTTAAGAGCATAAAGAGGAAGGCGCGCTGTTTGTTTAATTTGTTCCAGAAGATATTGATTTGTTTCATTGGGCGCTAAGTTAAAAAGCGCGCGCAATTTTTCTTCTCCATTTTCAGATAAAAGAGAAGATAAAAAATCAGACAATTTATGTTGCTTTTCAACTGCCTCATAGAGCAATTGGTTAAAAGTATGTTCGCTAATAACTTGAAGTAACTGTTGCAAAGCAGGTTGTACATCACGACGAGCTAAAAGTTGACGACGAGATTCTTGTCGTAATTTTTTTCGACTGATATCATCGGGAAGTTCAAAATGCCCTGCAATATTGGCTTCTAACATAAATTGATGCAAGAGAGATTCACAAAAAGCATGAATCGTTTGGATTTTTAAGCCACCAGGCGTTTCGAGGGCACGCGCAAAGAGTTGCCGTGCATAAGTTAGTTTTTGCGCATTAACAGTTTTTTTTTCAAACCGTGTTAAGGTTTCTTGCAGCTGTGCATCATCGAGCTCATTCCAACTGGAAAGCGTGCGAAAAATTCGTGATTGCATAACAGCAGCAGCAGCTCTTGTATAAGTAAGGCATAAAATACGTGCTGGAGGCGTACCGTTTAAAAGCAAACGGATAACACGTTCACTTAAAACGTGGGTTTTTCCAGATCCAGCATTTGCAGAAACCCACACGTTTTTTTGGGGATGTGTTGCTGTTGCTTGTGCATCAAGAGCGGCTTCAGGAATAGAAAAAAACGTCATGATTACTCTTCTTTATGAAAACCACTTGACCATTCCCACAACCGAGCCAAATGGTCGTAGTCACCTTCATATCGTTTTGACATGGGGACAGCATGTGAGAGATAGCCTTGTTGTGGATTTTGATAATAAATTATGAGTGCGATAAGATTTTCCCATGCATTTTCAGCAAGATCAACAGCACTTAGATAAGTTTTTCCGTCTTTTTTCTTTAAAAGAATTGATTGGGATTTAATTTCACCTTTTTTGTTAAGGGGAATGTAAAATAAATTTGAAGGTGTAAAATCTTGAAAATCTGGGAAGCCCCCTTGTATGAGTAAAGCTGTTTCTAAAGCCAATTGCGGAAATAATAATTCACGAACTTGTTTTGATAAAGGAGGCGTTCCGGTTTTGAAATCTAGAATTTCAACCGTTTTATCTGGCAAAACATCAAGACGATCAGCACGTCCTGAAAGGGTTACCCCTGTTGTTCCTATAGGGATTTTTTGTGATACCACTTCCGAATATCGCTCTCGCAGTCCTAAACTTTGTTCCCATTGAATAAAGCGTGGAGCAAGATTTTCAAAACTATTCCACCAAATTACTTCAATATCGGGTGGAAAGTTGAATTTATCAAATTCTTTACGTCCAATAGAAAGCAGTACGTTGAGTGCATTTGCATCATTTGGATTTTTCATTTGTGTACAAAAAGCCGCAAGAATAGCGTGATAAAGTGTTCCACGTTCTGAAGCGCTAGGATCATGAATAAGTTCTTTAAGTGGTTTGAGCCTTAAGATTTTTTTGGCATAAATAGCATAGGGATCATATCGCAATGTTTCTATTTCAGTGACTGAAAAATGGCGCGGGCGTATATCAAGAGGTGGAGAAGGGCAAGGACGTTCCACCTCAGAAGTTATGCTTGTATGATCAAGTATCTTTGCCCAATGGCGTAGTATTTCACCTCGTTCACGGATTTGTTCCCAAACCTGTTTTCCTACAACTGTTTCCATGCGTTGTAGCCAGCGTGAAGGAATGGAAGGCGTATGATTAACGCGCAATGCGCGACTCATCACCACTTTATCCATTCCCATTGCCCATTGAAAATCATGCGCAGAAAGACCAATACGCTGCTCTGGTGGTTCCAGAGTTAACATCATTTTCATCGGTCGCGATAAAAAAGCATCATTTCGGGTTGATATCGGCCATGACCCTTCATTAAGGCCGCCGATGACCACTGTATCAACTGTTTGCAAACGCGATTCCAAAGTACCCCAGATGAATAAACGTGGATGTCCTCCAGGCGAAGGTGCGACAGAACGAGTTGCTATTATAGCAGAAAACATAGCAGGCCATTCACAAAGATGAAATGTTAATCCTGATTGATCACTGACCAATTCACGTAAAAACTTTGATAGGGCTTGTCCTGCTTCGTGTTGATAAAGATGTGCAAGAGAATTATCCTCATTGCGACCAAAATTTTCAAAAACTTCAACAGTTGCTATCGCAGCTTCGTTGATGGTGCATTCTTTCTCTTGTTTCATAAGAGATGTTAAAGGTTCAACAGCTGTCCTCAAAAGATGACAAAGGAAACGTGCTTCTTCACATTTCTGCTGATCAAGAGCGTTGATTTCAGAACTATTATGAAAGTATGTTTCAATCCATTTTTCAAGAAATTGATCACACTTGCAAAGATTGATGCGCCCTGTATTCCCTCGAAGAACAAAAAGTTCAAAATTTTCTGCCATTTCCCGTAAACGATGACGATTTTGTTGGAGTGTTGTAAGGGGATGTTTAAGAAGAGAAAGAAAAGCAATGGGATCATCAGGTTGCAATACATTTTCTAAGATAAGTCGTAAGAGAGTTACAGGCAATGTTTGGGCAAGTGGTATTCCCCCTGAATCATTTGCTTCAATTCCAAATCGTTGTAATTCCACGGCAACACGGCGTGCTAAATTACGGTCATTTGTAATAAGAGCTGCGGTTTTTTGGGGTTCTTCAATAGCTTTGCGTAAAGCAACAGCAATAGCGAGAGCTTCTTCACGTTCATTGATAGCTTCAATAAATGACCAGTCTGCACAAAGAGCCTCATAATCGTTACGGACAATTTGTATCCATTTATCTGTCGTAGAAGCTGGTCGAAGTGCCTCTGATAAAAGAGCCATTCGTCTTTTCTTTGTGCTACTTTGTTGGCCAATTTCGCAAACATGATGACGTTGACACTCCATGAGAGAAAGAAGTTTTTTTAAATGATATTGAGGATGGCTAAAAACATTTTCTGCTGGATCAAAAAAATCGCAAGCTGTTTTTTCTTTATTGCTTGTGCTTAATGCATTCCATTGTTCTTCATCCATATAGAGATCAAGACCAGGAAGAACAACAGCCCCTTTGGGCAGAGAAGCTATAACCTTTAAAAGATGAGAAACTGCGGGCATAGAACCCGACACACCAGCTGCAATGATCGGTTTATCAGGCAGCATACGTCGTAAAGCCTCTGCATGCATTGTGAGTGCTTGATTACGCCATTCAACGGGATTGCTTCGTTGTCTTTCTTTCAAGATTTTGGACCAATTTTGCGTAACAATAGTCAGAAAGTCAAGCGTTATTTGCCACCATTCAGCGACCATATCAGGTGCAATATCTTTAAGTTTCGACCAATCTGCTCCTTCTGTTTCAATTTCATCCATCAAATGCGCTAAATCCTGAGCAAACCAAATTGCATCAGCACTATGAGCCGGAATAAGCACATCTTCTGTACCAAACATGGCACGCAGATGCGCAGGTAAATTTTCACGCCATGGACGAATAAGGCGCGCTAAAAGCAGTAAGCGTTCACTTTTTCCAATGGGTGGATTCAGAGTGCTGGTATGATTTTCAACAAAAAGGAAACTGTCTTCATCGACATCTCCTAGAGCACGAATAGTTGGCAAAAAGGTTGATTGTGTATTACTTCTTTCAACAAAAGCTAAACGCAAAGCGCGCGCAGCACGACGTGTCGGAACATAAATAAGGCTATCAGCAAGAGCAGTTTGAATATCTCCATTGGGAGCAAAATTATCAATAAGGCTACCAGAGAGCAGTGCATCAACAAAGTGAGGCAAAAAATCCGTTCCAGAAGATATAGAAAAGACACGTGGTTTATAAGTCATATGATCTCATATTGGGAATAACAAATTTCATCTTATTGATTATTTGCTTTATTTTGACTGTATACAATTTTCATACAAGAAAAAACTGAAAAGCTCTATTTATACAGGAGATTTTTAACTGACATTCAAAATACTTAAATATATGAGCTTGTCTTAAGCTATTGTGAAAAAATATATCAAAATTTTAAAAGACGTTACAATTACAAATATATTATAACTTATTGAATATTATAAATAAATTTACCGTATTCTTTATACAGTGCAATTTGAAAGTGTTCTTTACATACTCCTTTTGTTTTCAGAAAAAATAACAATATTCAGATCCCCAACTCAATATGAAAAATCATTACCAACCAAATTGTTACATAAAAAATTCTTCTTTACATTACAAGCTTACTTGATAATCTTTAAAAGTAGAAAATTTTATCTTAGGAGCTCTTTCTGCTTCATAATTTAATGAAAAATGGTTCTCCGCTAAAAAAACTGGATCACCTTCTAAATCATACGCAATAGCAGAGCGGTGATTGCTGAGAAACTTTTGCAACTCATCTTTGCTCTGCGCTGAAATCCAACGGCATAAATTAAAGCGCGCAGACTCAAAATTCACTGGCAAAGAATATTCTATTTTTAATCGTTCTTTTAAGACATCAATTTGCAAAGCACCAATAACACCAATGAGAGAAGGCGACCCATCATCAGGAATAAACAATTGTACAACCCCTTCTTCAGCCATTTGTTGCAAAGCTTCTTTGAGCTTTTTTGCTTTCATTGGATCGCCTAAACAAACACGACGCAAAATCTCTGGTGCAAAATTTGGTACTCCCTTAAAGAGGATATCTTCTCCTTCAGTCAAAGTATCGCCGATACGCAATGTTCCATGATTAGGGATTCCTACGATATCACCAGCATAGGCTTGATCAGCAATTTGGCGCGAACGCGCAAAGAAAAATTGTGGAGCCGAAAGTGTCATCGGTTTTCCTGTTCGGACCAACTTTGTTTTCATACCACGTTCAAGTGTTCCCGAACATACCCGAAAAAATGCAATACGATCACGATGATTAGGATCCATATTCGCTTGAATTTTAAAAACAAATCCCGTCATTTTAGGTTCAGTTGCTATGATATTGCGCTGATCTGCACTTTGATCACGAGGACTTTGACCAAAATCAATAAGTGCATTGATCAAATCACGAACACCAAAATTTCGTAAAGCTGAACCAAAATAAACCGGAGTCATATGACCTTCACGGAAAGCTTGAAGATCAAAATTCTTGCAAACACTTTGAGCAAGTTCTACCCCTTCAATAAAAGTGGAACGTTGATATTCAGGGAGTAAATGGAAAATCTCTCTGGGATTTGAAACTATTTGCTGTGTTATCTCATCATCTTTTTGACGAAACCGATTATGATGAAGGTCATAGGTACCAACAAAATCTTTACCCGTCCCAATGGGCCATGTTATAGGGGCGGTATCAAGAGCAAGCTTTTCTTCAATTTCATCTAAAAGCTCTATAGGATCACGTGCCTCACGATCCATTTTATTGATAAAAGTAACAATAGGAATATCCCGCATCCGACATACTTCAAACAGTTTTAGTGTTCTAGGCTCAATCCCGCGGGCCCCATCCAATACCATGATAGCACTATCAACAGCTGTAAGCGTGCGATAAGTATCGTCTGCAAAATCTTCATGGCCTGGGGTATCTAGGAGATTAAAAATATGATTTTCATATTCAAACGTCATCACCGAAGTCACAACGGAAATACCACGATCACGCTCAATATTCATCCAATCAGAACGGGTTTGAATACGATCTTTTTTGGCTTTTACTTCTCCTGCAAGTTGAATAGCACCACCAAACAATAAAAGCTTTTCTGTTAATGTTGTTTTCCCCGCATCTGGGTGAGCAATAATTGCAAATGTACGGCGTCGCTTTACTTCCTGCACTCTTCGTTCCATTATTCCTCCATAGGTCGTGCAAGTGTTTCAGCAATCAGTGCACGCATTTCATTAATCCCATAAAGCGCTATAAATGATCCCCATCGTGGACCTCGCTCTTGTCCAAGAAGAACTTCATACAACATTTGAAAAAAAACATTGGAAACACCAGGCCCACCTTCAGGGCTTTTTTTGCTATGATCTTGATAGCGTTCCGTTAACCGTGCAACATCAAGAAGCATATTTTGTAATATGTTGCCATCAACAGTTTCAGGTAAATGAGCTAATTTTTCATCAATTTGTGCTAATGTTGCTCGTTCGCTATCATCTGGTATACGAAATTTCTTGTTTGGTTTAACAAAAACATCAAAATATTTAATGGCAAACTTCACCAATTGATCAAGTTCTGGATAAGTTTGTGCATTTGCTCCTTTAGCGTAACGAGAAATAAAACCCCAAAGAACTTCTGCATTCTCCGCATTTGAAGCACTTACCAAATTTAAAAGCATCGCAAAGGATACAGGCAAATCAACCTGCGGTGGACAACCATTATGAATATGCCATACAGGATTACTAAGCCGTTCTTGCCAACTTTGACGACCATAAGCAGAAAGATGAGCATAATATTCATCCACAGCTTTAGGAATAACATCAAAATAAAGCCTTTTTGCTGTTTTAGGTTTTGAAAACATATAAAGTCCTAAACTCTCTGTTGGGGCATAAGTAAGCCATTCATCAATGGTTAAGCCATTTCCCTTGGATTTGGAAATTTTCTGCCCTTTCTCATCTAAAAAGAGCTCATAGTTGAATCCTTCTGGGGGCTTTCCACCTAATACTTTACAAATTTTAGAAGAAAGATTTGTGGAATCGATAAGGTCTTTTCCGGCCATTTCATAATCAATGCTAAGTGCTGTCCAACGCATTGCCCAATCTACCTTCCACTGACACTTAACTTTGCCCCCAGTAACCTCTGTTTCTATGGTTTCTCCTGTTTCAGGTTCAATATAAGTGACAGTCCCTTTTTCAACATTACGCGCAATCATCGGTACCTGTAATACTTTTCCAGAAAAGGGAGAAATCGGTAGAAAGAGTGAATAGGTCGCTTGCCGTTCTTCACCTAATGTTGGTAAAATAATTGCCATAACCTTGTCATAACAAGCAAGGATTTTTAAAAGTGTTTCATCAAAACGACCGGAATTGTAATAATCCGTAGCACTTGCAAATTCATAATCAAAACCAAAACGATCAAGGAAAGCCCGTAACCGCGCATTATTTGCCGCTCCAAAAGAAGGATAATCATCTCCAAAAGGGTCGGGTACACGGCTCAACGGTTGACCAAGATAATGTTCCATCCTCTCGCGATCAGGCACATTCTCAGGAACCTTGCGCAAACCATCCATATCATCAGAAAAACAAAGTAATTTTGTTTTTACTTTATTCTCCGTGAGAATATGAAATGCATGACGCACCATGGTTGTACGTGCAACTTCCCCAAAAGTTCCAATATGCGGTAAACCAGAAGGGCCATAACCTGTTTCAAATATCACACTGTCTGGATAACCCGTTTTTTCATACCGTTTGATAATCTTACGTGCTTCTTCAAACGGCCAAGTTCTCGATTGAGAAGCTGCATCTTTTAATTCAGGCGTAAGGTTGAGGGTATCACACTGATCACGCATCATTATTATTTATCCTAAAAATTACACTCTTTCAAAATAGGGTGTATGGTTCTTGAATTTATTCGTCAATAATAGCAAGCAAAAAGATGAAAATTTCTTTATACTCTTAAGCCACAATACAAAAACCGCCCTCGTTATAAACATATTCTGTTCTGATAAAAATCAAAAACATTCAATATTATAAAGCAAAATTGACTTGTTTTGATTATCGAAGCCTTCATTGCTATTATTATCATGGGTTTTGCTTATTATATTTATTAGCGCAAAAGATAAGCTTCTAGTATTGAACGAAAGAACGGTAAAAACCAACAGAAAAAATGCTTAAACTAGGCATTTCATACAAAAGCACTGCACCTACTTTACACTTATCACCGTAACTTTCTATTTCTTTTCTTTATCACCTTGATGATGCATTGCTAATGTACGCAAACGTAGAGCATTTAATTTAATAAAACCAGTTGCATCTCTTTGATCATAAACACCTTGATCATCCTCGAAAGTTACTAACTCACTGGAATAAAGTGATTTCTTACTTTGGCGCCCTTCAATAATTACATTCCCCTTATAAAGCTTTAACGTGACTTCACCTTCAACATGTTCTTGAGATAAATCAATAGCTGCCTGCAACATCTTACGTTCCGGCGAAAACCAAAATCCATAATAAATGAGTTCTGCATAACGTGGCATCAACTCATCTTTTAAATGAGCTGCGCCACGATCTAACGTTAAAGATTCTATAGCTCTGTGAGCCGTCAAAAGAATGGTTCCACCTGGTGTTTCATAAATACCCCGCGATTTCATACCCACAAAGCGATTTTCTACCAAATCTAACCGACCAATACCATTATCGCGCCCGTAACGATTTAATTCTGCAAGTAAAGTTGCAGGAGATAAATTTTTTCCATTGATTGAAACAGCATCGCCTTTTTTAAAGCCAAGAGTAATTCTGGTTGCTTGATCTGGAGCATCTTCCGGCGAAAGAGTACGCATATGGACATATTCAGGAGCAGGAAGTGCTGGATCTTCTAAAATCTTTCCTTCTGATGAAGAATGCAATAAATTTGCATCCACTGAAAAAGGCGCTTCACCTTGCTTATCCTTTTCTACAGGAATTTGATGAATACGAGCAAATTCAAAGAGATCTGTCCGACTCTTAAATTCCCAATCACGCCATGGAGCAATAATCTTTATATCAGGATTAAGCGCATAAGCGGAAAGCTCAAAGCGTACCTGATCATTGCCTTTTCCTGTTGCTCCATGAGCAATGGCATCTGCCCCTGTTTCCTCAGCAATTTCAATAAGGCGTTTTGAAATAAGTGGACGTGCAATTGATGTTCCTAAAAGATAAGTCCCCTCATAAACGGTATTGGCTCGAAACATCGGAAACACAAAATCACGCACAAATTCTTCGCGCAAATCTTCAATGTAGATCTCTTTAACACCTAGCATTTCAGCTTTACAACGAGCAAGTTCTAGCTCTTCCCCCTGCCCCAAATCTGCTGTAAAAGTTACAACTTCAACACCTAGCGCACTTTGCAACCATTTAAGAATAATTGACGTATCCAATCCACCTGAATAAGCCAAAACAACTTTTCTAATATTTTGCCACCTTTTCATTTTAACGTTCTATATGAGCTACTTTTTTATTTCTACCCAAAAATCGAAACGATGCAAAAAATATAAAAATAAATTCTTTTTAAGCAACATTAAAAAGACGCAAAAAGCGTAAATAAAGGTGCCTCAAAGTATAAATAGTGAACACTGCTTAAAATAAAAGGAGATTTACGTGTCATTTCTACCGGAGTGGTCTATTGTTGTACAATTTGCTTTAGCATCGTTGATTTTAGCACTTATTCCAGGACCAGATATGATGCTTTCTGTAGGACGAACCATTACACAAAGCAAAAAAGCTGGAATTATGTGCGCCTTGGGTAGTGCAACAGGGTTTGCCATTCAGGTTACGGCTGTAGCACTTGGCTTATCAGCGCTTATTTTTGCTGCACCACATACTTTTGTTCTTCTGAAAATTGTTGGCGCCTTTTATCTTTTATGGTTTTCCTTTCAAGCGTTACGGAGAAACCCCAATTTTTCCTTTGAACAGACATCTTCTAAATCTCAAAGCGCTAAACGTAACTATCTTGCTGGTATTGGAATTAATCTTCTCAATCCTAAAGTTATACTCTTTAACGCGACATTCTTACCACAATTTATCAATGCGAATGATCCTATGGCAACACAAAAATTACTCTTTTTAGGACTCTCTTATATTCCTATTTCTTTCCCCATTACAATTGCAATCGTTTTTACAGCGCATAAACTTACCAAAACTCTCAAAAAGAACCCTCTTTATATTCGCTTTCTCGACTGGCTTATTGCTGGTACTTTTACCAGCTTTGCCCTCCATCTCCTTGTGGTTACAAAACATTGATTTATAAGTGTAATGTATCGCTTTTAATTTAAATAAAAAAACAAATATTATAAGATTTTTTCATTTCAAACCTGTTTATTTTGAATAAAACAATACCTTTCCTTTGTACATCACAAGAGAAGCTGGAGTTTTCGTATGGATAAAAACTATCTAAGAAAAGAATAAAAACACCTCTTATGAACCATCTCAAGTGCTAAAAGCTGTTACAACATTGGGAGCTAAAAAATAGAATGGTGGTACCAATTTACACCTTTATTAAACATAAAGGTGTAGGAGTACAATACATTTCACAGAAGCTTTTTGTTATACTCCTCACAAGCATTATCGTGATATGAAGAGTGCACTAAGAGATACTTAAAAAACATATCAATGGATAACTCAATGGTATTTATATTTTAGATCCTCTGTTTTGCTTGTGATGCGTGATCTTATTTAAGAAAATAATAAACAAAAACATGAGGCACTGCACAATCTTCACTTTTTAAAATATATTACCGTAGATGCTTTTAAAAGACATAAAACCGAATTAAAGAGTATGAGATAATAAGGTAGAAATTAGTTATAATCCTTAAGACCTCATATTCCCTCTAAATTAGGCTTCCTTCTTAATTTCAGAGATTATACAAACGAAACTATAGACAATATCTTACCCCATTTAGCATATAAAAGCTGAAACTGTTCGTCTAGCACTTATCCATCTTAGTATCTGTCTCACATATGCCATCGCATGAGGTTTGGATATTAAATTACAAACAAAAAAGCATAGGCCTCGATATAGCTGAAAATTACGTTAACTAATGACCAATAGCATTTTCAAGTCGTAAACGTTCAGATTTACGTAAGCGCTCTGAAGCCGATTTAAGCTGTCCACATGCAGCTAAAATATCGCGTCCACGCGGTATCCGAATAGGAGAAGCATAGCCCGCTTGATTAACGACATCAGCAAAACGCTCGATTTGCTCCCAATCAGAGCAATGATAATTACTCCCTGGCCACGGATTAAAAGGGATTAAATTAATCTTAGCAGGAATCCCTTTCAATAACTGAATCAATCGCTTAGCATCATCTAAACTATCATTGATATCTTTCAGCATAACATATTCAAATGTGATTCGTTTTGCATTGGAAAGACCAGGATAATTACGGCAAGCCTCCATTAGTAAAGCAAGCGGATATTTTTTATTAATGGGAACAAGCATATCCCTTAGTGTATCGTGTACTGCGTGGAGTGAAATTGCTAACATAACACCAATTTCTTCTCCAGTTCGGATAATTCCAGGAACAACCCCACTAGTTGAAAGCGTAATTCGACGTTTTGATAAAGAAAGTCCATCGCCATCAGAGGCAATCAATAAAGCTTTTTTAACAGCTTCAAAATTATAAAGAGGTTCTCCCATTCCCATCATAACAATATTGGTAATTTTTCGTCCTTCAATGGGAACAATTGCTCCATCAGGGGTATTCTTATCAGGAAAATCACCCAAACAATCACGTGCAACCAATAATTGTGCCAAAATTTCTTCTGCGGTCAGATTACGAACAAGCATCTGCGTTCCCGTATGGCAAAAAGAGCAGGTTAACGTACACCCTACTTGCGATGAAAGACATAAAGTACCACGTCCTTCTTCAGGGATATAAACCGTTTCAATTTCAACAGGCCTTCCAGCTCCACGTGCAGGAAAACGTAAGAGCCATTTACGCGTACCATCTTTTGATATTTGTTCTCCAACAACTTCTGGGCGCGCAATGGAGAAATGACACTTAAGTGTTTCTTGCATTGCTTTAGAAATATTCAGCATATCATCAAAATTTGAAACACCACGCACATAAAGCCAATGCCAAAGCTGACGCACACGCATACGCGTTTGATGCTCTGGTACACCAACTGTCTTTAAAGCTTGCATCATTTCATCTTGCGACAAACCAATTAAAGAGAGCTTAGAACTCTCCTTCACGACCACATTATCTGTTTTTCGTGCAAAACATGAACCAACTGGTCTAAGGTCATAGGAAATGGCCATTGCTTTCCAATTCACATCACTATTTTAGAGTTATCGAAACCTTAATGGCACTTTTGAACTGCATTTAATGCAGCAGTGACCCCTTTTAAGGAATAAGTATAAGTGGTATGCGTTCCTCGTTTTGATATCGCTTGCACTGTCATATTGCTTCCAGCACGCATAGCAGAAACAAGCTGCTTTTCTAGCTCTGATGACGCCAGCCAAGCTGAGGAATCTTTCGTGAAAAAATCAAAGTCCTTACCTCCAATGGTCACTGTCACTCTCGACCCTTCTTGAAGGGTATAACCAGCCATAAACTGCGGTTCAAACGAAATAGGTGAATGAGAACGCTTGGTAACCAAGAAAAAGTTATCACCATGATTAACTGTCGTTGGAAGAGCCTTCAAAGGTACCGATAACACATAGCAAATCGTATTTTTGGGCGATTTATAAGAATAGGCTCCCCACGCTTCAAATTGATTTAAACGGCTTGGCGTTTGTGCATATGCCACTCCCGCTGTAACAAGAACCATTACAGATGCAGCAATAACAGTCTTTTCAAACATCTTCATTTAGCTCACTTCTTTAGTCTCTAACAAGATTTTCTTCATTAGAAAAATTCAACAAAAACTCCTCGATATTCATGTGTTATTGTCCTAATTCCTTCAATAAGCGAAATATTTTCACACTAATCAAAATAGATTTCTACGTTTCATTGTGACCTTTTAATCGTTACCAAAACATAAACTTGTTATTCAATAACCACATTAAAAAATAATATCTTCATTTTACGCTACTTATTTCGTTTTTGTATAAAAAACGATTTCTTTAAGCTATAGAACTTCAAAACGAGATAAAAATATACCATCACTCTGTTAAGAAATAAACCATACTCTTTATATCACAAGCAATCTGATGCAAAATTTTGAAAATACACCCCGGACTCCCCGCAAAAAAGCTTAATCGCCTTACGAATATCACTTCTCGACTTTATGCATTCAATACATTTATGTTCGCAAAATACTCCATCTTTTACTCATTATAGTGCATTCATATTTCGTATTCAATATCGTCCCGATAACACTTTTTCTCAATCTTCAAAAGACCTTGTAAAAATAATAAAATATTATCAAGATATTAATAATAAAACATAAAGAATTTAGATTCTATCTCAATAATCACATACAACTTTGTTTCTTTTGATCTTATTTCCTTATATATTTCATATCCAATTATTAATTTCTAAAATGATTTTAGTAGCTTATAATAGCTTAATCGTATTATTTTAATGTATTAGACGATATTTTTATTTCTGTTATAAAAAACTTCTTAAGAATTCTTTGGGAAAGTCTCCTTATCTTATTTCTAAGTAATTTATAAAAAGAAATATAAAACTTTTTTCTATAGCAGTTCTAACATTACCGTTTTTTAAACAATATTTTAATCAATTAAAGACACTTAAATAAATCTTCCTATGCATAAAAACTCTTTCACCCAACCTAAAGGTATAATTTTCATTCTTACCGTACAAAATTGTTCTTTAGCATGAGCTCTATACAACAGCAGACATCTAAATCATATCTATAAAATAGTTGATCTCTCCACTTGTGAAGAAGAAAGCTGGCACCATAACACTATTTTCCAGCTCCCAATGTTCTGCTACAACTCTCGATACTTGAGACGATTCATAGGAAGCATTTTTACCCCTTTCTTGTACAGTTTTTATCCACACGCTAATTCCGTTTACAACGTGCAAGGAAATGGTTTTGATTGATTCAACATAAACAAGTTTGGAATGAGAGAATTTTACAATATTCGGATCTCTCATCCAACATGCGAAATAGTGAATTATATTTAAAATCAATATCTTGCTATACTGAAGATACAATATATCTCTTATTTCTTCTTGAGCATTAAAATATTATCCCTAAACACTCAAACTCAACTTACAAAAAAATTCAATGCACAAATAAACTTTTCTGTTGATTTCTTTCCCGCTTTCAAAGGACGAAGATTCTTAATCCAATCTGGACTGAAAAAGTTTGGATTCTTGTCGAGCGGTCTCCTCTTTTCTTCCCACTCATGTGATTCACTTAACTAAAGGCTCTACAGACAAGTCCTGCTTAAAAATATTTACCACGCACTCTAAAGCACTTAATATATTAAGAAGACTTACAGAATTTATCTCACCATATCTCAAATGATAGTGTTTTTACAGTATAACAGGATAAAAGAATCCACGAACATAATAATTAGATGCTTTAATATACGAGAACAAGAAAGGACAAGCCCTTCGTTTTTGTTGCTTGCTCTTTAAAAAGAAGGTTCACTTAGAAGTGATTTTCTTAAATCTCATGACATAACCTTTTGTTATTAGTCTTAAGATGCAAATTATATTATTTCCTACGCTCTGTAGTGCATACCTCGCAATTTATACGCTCATAATAACTTTTAAGCTGCATTTGATTCTGAAGTCTGAATCAATAAAGAATAAAGCGCATTGGCATTATGCGTACTGCGCAACTTTTGTACAACATCAGTGTGACGCAAAACACGTGCGATCTGTGATAAAGCTTTTAAGTGATCTGCACCAGCATTTTCAGGTGCTAAAAGGAGAAAAACGAGATCTATAGGTTCGTCGTCAAGAGCTTCAAAATCAACAGGACTTTCAAGACGTGCAAATATACCAATGATCCGATTAATATCAGGTAATTTTCCATGAGGAATCGCAATACCTCCACCCAAACCCGTTGAACCAAGCTTCTCGCGTTGTAAAACAACATCAAAAATCACATGCTCACTAAGACCTGTTAGCTTGGAAGCTTTTTCGGCTAAAATTTGCAGAACCTGTTTTTTCGAATTAGCATTAAGAGCCGGAATGATCGCTTCCGGTGCTATTAACTCACTCAAATTCATACTTTAATTTTCCTCTTACACGCTAAAATGCTCATCAATAAACCTATAAACGCTATAGATACTTAATGTTCTTTCACTTTTCGCAACATCGCATGTGTTTTTACTTTTCAATTTATAATGGGTGATGGCTCAATACATCTCATATCACTTCTAAAACAACAATAAATATTATTCGGATCATCATTAACGGCATAAGAAACCAAAGAAATGAAGTTGTTCATAAAGTTAATTTCCTTACGACTCTAGAAAAGGCCATTATTCATAAATTTATTAAACTTGTCATAAGAGTTGATGTATAATCCGCCATCAGAGTTTTTCTTTCTTTAAAAATGAGCCCTTAAATTAAGATGAAAAGCATACTGAGCAAAATGGACCTTTACTTTGAAAATTACTGTATAGCTTGAACATCGACTTATAACAAGAATATAAAGATTTTTAGAAATTTAATGATTATTTTAAAAGATTTATAGATTTAGCCTGATATCTGTAGCCAAGCTCCTATTTTCAAATAGGCCATATAAACCAATAAAATACGACAACTCCTATTGAATAACCGCAATATATAAACCGGTGCTCCCATCAAAATACCTAAAACAGCATCATCG
This sequence comes from Bartonella sp. AP30XZML, assembly GCF_042195945.1. Lineage (NCBI taxonomy): Bacteria > Pseudomonadati > Pseudomonadota > Alphaproteobacteria > Hyphomicrobiales > Bartonellaceae > Bartonella > Bartonella sp. AP30XZML. Next base: position 196,062 of record NZ_JBHIPJ010000118.1, read on the forward strand.
ATATATGATTTGATTCGACAGAGAAAAATATGATAAATATCTCTTACCTTTCAATAACACACGCATTTATTGAGCGCTTCGTTTATCACTCATTATCACGTTAATCTAGTGATATCTTTTCTATGATACAATTATGAGTAAGCTAAACTTATAAAACAACAGACTAACCTCTAATGATGAAGCCTTTTTCACCACTCAATAACAACATTAAGGTTATAGTCATAAAAGAAGTTTTGGCATAAATAAGGAGATTTTCAGTAATAATGTTTGGTTAAACTTAAATGGAAACTCGTGAAAGCTATAAAATCAAAGAGAAAACTGATTTCCCAAATAAATTCTGCGTACATCAACGTTGTTGATAATATCGTTAGGACAACCGTGAACTAACACCCGCCCTGTATGAATAATATAAGCGCGATCGACAAGCCCTAATGTCTCACGCACATTATGATCCGTTATTAAAATACCAATGCCACGCCTCGTTAAATGACGAATAAGTTGTTGAATATCGAAAATAGCGATAGGATCAATTCCTGCAAATGGTTCATCAAGTAACATAAAATGGGGACGAGAAGCTAAAGCGCGCGCAATTTCAAGTCGCCGACGTTCACCTCCAGATAACGAAAGTGCAGACATTTTACGTAAATGATCAATTTTAAATTCATGTAAAAGGCTATCTAACTCTTCACGTTGTTTAAGGCGATCTTTTTCAACGACCTCTAAAACAGCTTTAATGTTATTTTCTACTGAAAGACCACGAAAAATAGACGCTTCCTGTGGAAGATATCCAATACCTAAACGCGCACGTCGATACATCGGAAGATGCGTAATATCAAATCCATCAATTTTAATGGATCCTCCATCAGATTTTATAAGCCCTGTCACCATATAAAAACAAGTTGTTTTACCTGCCCCATTGGGCCCTAAAATGCCAACGGCTTCTCCCGTACGAATGCCAAAAGAAACACCATTAACAGTTCGTCTTCCTCGATAAACTTTAATCAAATTACTGGCAATCAAGGTCCCTTTTAAGGGATTTTTTGAAGCTTCACTTTCAAGATTATACCTATCGGTCTGTTTTTTTCTTTTGATTCCAAACATGAAATCTTAATGGCCATTCTTTTGATTTTGTTTTAAAATAATAGAAACACGGCCTTTTTTCTTAGGCGTCTCACAACCTTCTAAAAAAGCCTTTCCGCTTTCCATATTTGCCGTTAGTTTGCACCCCGTTGCCACATTGTCACCATCAGTTAACACAACATGATTCCCTGTCAAACTCATCATTTTTGACTTTCCATCAAAAACGCCTTTATCACCCGTAGCAACTTGCGTAGCAATTTTTATATAAACTTTTCCTAAAGCTTCCATTTTTTGTATACTCGACGAACCAAATAAAGAAACAGATGATGCCTTTGTATCTTTCCTGTTTTTATCAATTTCTTTATATGCTTTATCGTAGTAAACAACTAATTCTGCCGTTCTTAAAAGACGTTCACCTTGTACCACTGAAACGTCACCCTTAAAAAGCGCTATCCCTTCTTTATCACGTATTTCCAAAGAATCTGCATGAAGTTCTACCGGTTCTTTATCGCTTGATAGACTTATTCCAAAATGGGCCACTTCAGCATATCCTAAAACTGCTCCTTCTCCTAACATTCCCATGCTAAAAGCCAACATCACACCTATCCATCTTTTGTACGATTTCATTATTTCAATTCTTCTGTTTGTATATACACATACTTCTCTTTATAAATATCCTTTAAAGATTTGTATTGATATTGCGTTATTGCTTTTGAAGCACTAAATGCACACCACCATGGAAATATATGTTTTTTCCTTTTTCTCGAATTTGTAAGGCGTTTGCGGCAAGATTCAAACCGGCTTGCTGAATATTAACACGTTGATCTGTTTTTAACTGTCCCTCGGATAAGTTAATACTAGCTGACATAAATTGTACCATCATCCCATCATTTGTCGTAATCGTGAATGGCTTATCCAACTGTAAAAAACCATTAATGTTATCGTAACCCCCCCCTTGTGCTGAAAGAAAAACCTGTCTTTGTTGGCCCATAAATGCTCTAGCTGTAATGTTTTGCAACCCAATCATTCCAGCGTGGGTATGGTCTTGAAATGCCTTTTCTGCTTTAAGCCAATAAGGTTCATGAGCACGCGTATACCCTTCTAATTTTGGATTGAGCATCGTCAAATTCATCACGCCACTTTCTCCATTATTCAAAGGCATAGAATCAGAAGTAACGGGAACCAAGAAAAACGTAAACCAGCAAAAAACCAGCGCTGAAATCAACGCTAAGAGAGGTAAAAAAATTTTTAATATGCTAATGCGACGCGAATGACGAGATGCTTTTTTTAAAACATCTCCAAAAGATGATTGCGTTGAAAAGGCTTTATAATGATTGTGTACGGACATACTCTCCTGATCTCTTAAATCCTCCGCATTTTTAATCTGTATACCCTTTATAGAAGGTATTTTCAAATTTTGTTTCTTGCAATTTGTTTTTTCTTGATTTTATTTTGCTTTTATCCGTTTATATATTGTAATATGCATGGAGTGCACAATTACAAAATTTTTTTGTGTGAAAGTGAGGCTATTGTGGTAAAATCAGAGCTTGTGCAAATTATCGCTCGTCATAACCCGCATCTTTTTCAACGGGATGTGGAGAATATTGTAAATGCTATTTTTGAGGAAATTGCAACAGCACTTGCAAATGGCAATCGCGTTGAACTTCGTGGATTTGGAGCTTTTTCTGTAAAAAGCCGTTCAGCCCGTAATGGACGTAATCCACGAACAGGTGAAGCCGTTTCTGTTGAAGAAAAGTGGATTCCTTTTTTTAAAACTGGCAAGGATTTACGCGACCGTCTTAATCAGTGAGAAACTTATGATAATTAAACGTATTCTTCTAACAAGTATCGGTGTGATTCTCGCAGCGGTTTTGATTGTTTTTATCGTGGCTAATCGTCAAATGGTTCCGTTAACCCTTGATCCTTTTCGAGCAAATCCTGAAAGTTTTACTTATCATGCTCCCCTCTTTATATGGCTCTTTATTTTCTTTGTTTTTGGTATTTTATTAGGAAATCTGATCAGTTGGTTTTCCTACCACAAATACAAAAAAGCTCTCAAAAAAAGTAAAGCCGAGATTGAAAAATTGAAAACATCTATCACAAATCTGGTGTAATGGTATTTAAATGAAATCTTTTCTCTCTGTATTCTATATTCAGTACAGAGTTAAAAGTGCTCTTTTTCTTTTTTATACATGTTTTAATTGACTTTAGCTTTTTTGCACTTTTACGAAACATTTAAGAGTTTTATAATATATTTTTATACCTCATATACCGTGATACAAAACATGCCCGCACAATGCTTTCAATTCTCCCATAACAATAGATATCCGCAGGAAAAGCTGCCCCTTATTTTAGAAACGGGTATAAGCGAAAACTATGCTCTCATTGATTCTGGTCATGGACAAAAATTAGAACGTTATGGAGCTTACCGCATTATTCGACCAGAAGGTCAAGCACTATGGAAACCCGCTTTACCACAAAAAAAATGGGCTGATGTTGATGCTATTTTCACAGGAAACCTTGATGAAGAAGGGGTTGGGCGTTGGCATTTTCCTAAAAAGCCACTTGATGAAACATGGGCTCTTGCTTGGAATGGATTGTCTTTTCTAGGCCGTTTTACTTCCTTTCGTCATGTGGGGGTTTTTCCTGAACAAGATGCCCATTGGCGCTCTATGGAAGAACAAATTGTTAAAGCCGAACGCCCTATAAAATTGTTGAATCTTTTTGGCTATACAGGTATTGCCTCTTTGATTGGAGCACGAGCAGGTGCGAATGTTACCCATGTTGATGCTTCTAAAAAAGCCATTGCGTGGGCAAAAGCTAATCAAGAAAGAGCAGGATTACCAGATCATTCTATTCGCTGGATTTGCGATGATGCTATGAAATTTGTCGAGCGTGAACTGCGTCGTAAGAAAAGCTATGATATGATTCTTCTTGATCCCCCTGCTTATGGGCGTGGACCCCATGGTGAAATTTGGCAACTGTTTGATCATTTACCCGCTATGATCACAAATTGTCGTAAACTTCTCTCTGATAAACCGCTCTCTGTTGTCCTTACGGCTTATTCTATTCGTGCTTCCTTCTTTGCACTTCATGCTTTAATGCGTGATGCATTTGTAAATCTTGGTGGTACGGTCGAATCAGGAGAACTCATTTTGCGTGAAGAAGTTGCAGGACGTGCTCTTTCTACTTCTCTTTTTAGCCGTTGGATTGCTTGAATATGTGTAGACCCAAAACTGGTAGAGTGAAAGAAATTACCTCTCTTAGCAACCCCATCATAAAAAATCTTAAAGCACTTAGCCAAAAGAAAAACCGTAATAGAGAAGGTCTTTTCATGGCAGAAGGATTGAAATTGGTCATTGATGCTCTCAATCTTGGCTGGACAATACAGACGCTTATTTTTTCTAAAAGTGAAATCGGTAATGCTACTATCGAAAATACTGCTGCACGTGCTGTAGCCAACGGTGGTTTTGTTATTAAAGCCTCACAAAAGGTTATGGAATCACTTACCCGACGCGATAATCCACAAACAGTTATTGGTATTTTCAAGCAAAAATGGCACTCTTTTGAAATGATAAAAGGGCAGATTAAAGATGTTTACATCGCGCTTGATCGTGTACGTGATCCTGGAAACCTTGGTACCATTATTCGAACAGCTGATGCTGTAGGTGCTAAAGGTGTTATTTTAATTGGCGAGACAACAGACCCTTTCTCGCCTGAAACAGTCCGTGCAACCATGGGATCTATTTTCTCTGTACCACTTTATCGTTTTGATGAAAACGGCTTTTTAAACTGGTCTTCTCACTTTAAAGGTATGATTGTTGGAACACACCTCAAAGGTTCTCTGGATTATCGCACACTTGACTTCAAAAATGGCCCTATTATCCTTTTAATGGGAAATGAAAAACAGGGATTATCAGATCTTCTTACGAATCGGTGTGATAAACTTACGCGTATTCCACAAAGCGGACGAGCAGACTCGCTTAATCTAGCTGTAGCAACAGCTGTTATGCTTTATGAAATCCGTCGCCCCTATTTAATACTGGAACCATGTGAGGAAAAACATGATTCGTAAATCACTCCCTTTTCTTCTCTTGGGCTTGGCTTTTACAGTAGTACTTGATCAAGCTGTCAAATACTGGGTTATGCACAATATGCCTTTAGGAACAGAAATTTCGCTTATTCCTTTTCTTTCCCTTTATCATGTGCGCAATTCTGGCATTGCATTTTCGTTTTTTTCTTCCTTTTCTCAGTGGGGAATCATCGCCATCACGATCATTGTGATTATCTTTCTTCTATGGTTATGGAAAAATACTGAATATAATAAGTCTTTAATGCGCTTTGGCCTTATTCTTATTATTGGGGGAGCCATCGGCAATCTCATTGATCGTATTCGCTTTCATCATGTCACTGATTATATACTTTTTCATATTGATGATATTTTTTATTTTGCTATTTTCAACCTTGCAGATAGTTTTATCACTCTCGGTGTTATTGCCATCCTTATTGAAGAATTGCGTACTTGGATGAAAGCAAGGCGTCATTCCAATAGTACATCTTCTCATTGATATGTTCAGTGCTTTAGAAAACAGAGATTATTGACCATCACAAGTCTGATTACGCATTGATTTCTCTTAATCAATTCTTGTTGCTCGTCATTTCACGTATTTCTCTTCATGGGACTATAAGATCTTACTTTCTTTTCAACTTTACATTTCTACACTTAGTTAGTGCAAAAGAAATGAACTCAAATAGAATCAATATTTTTTATCCATGTGTCCTACATCACAATTTTTGAGGAGACATTTCACAGCATTTGAAGTTCTGTTTATTTGATTAGAACAATTGCTTTTCGTATGTTTTTTAGTTTTTACAGATATCGCTTTTACAGAGCCTTTCTTAAGTGCTTCGTTTAAAAACTTTCCTTTTTTATTTTATATATTGTTTAATAAAAAACACTTTTTCAACTATTTTCAATGGTGTCTTGTTAAAGCAACATATTGATTATAAATATAAATTACCGTTTTTCATATTGAATAAAAGCCCTTACTATCCTAAATCTCTTTTATTTGGAATCTTTTCATATTGAATCCATTAAAACCATGTCTCTTGCAAGACACAAGCAAGTCAATAATCTTGATTGATTTAATATGAACAGATTTTCAACCAGAGAATCTTGCGATATTCGGAGTATCATTTAGCATTCAAAAAGACAATTTATCATTATACATCAATATTATTATATAAAAATCCAATTCAATAGCTCTTATAACCGTGCAAAACAGATGCAATATTGGAGGTTGAAAATAGTGTGATGATACTTGCCGCTCTTCTCATAAACGCAAAAATAGTGAATATTTTATAAGGGATTGTATTACATAGTTTCTGTGAAAATAGAAAAGTTTTTAAGTATAGTCTTTTTATCTTGCAAAAATATGGCAAAAAATGGAAATATTTTTTATTAAAATGAACTATTTCCTTACCAATTTGTAAGGTTCCTTCTTCATATAAATCTCTTGTAATTTTTAAATAAATCTCCATAATAAGAACATATATGCTGGAATTCTGTCAGTGATTCTTAAGGGTTTTTGTATTTGCCCAATTAAGGCTTATACCAAGCTTATTTGTGTAATGACAGAGACACCTTTAAAGCCCTATACCTGACAGAACATATGCTAAAGGATTTTATATTATGGCTAATTTTAAAGATTTACGTTCGGCACCTGCTTCTCATGCCGATGCATCAATTGATCAGGGATTACGCGACTATATGTTGGGTGTCTACAATGCAATGGCCATTGGTTTGCTTATTACAGCTGCTGCCGCTTATGCAATTGTATCATTAGCAACGACAACAGATATGAGCCAAGCAGCAGCTCAAATCAATAGCAGTGTTTATCTAACACCATTTGGAGTAACATTTTATACATCGCCATTCTCTTATATTGTTATGTTTGCACCACTCATAGCAGTCTTATTTCTTAGTTTTAAAATTAATACATTGAGCACAAATGCTGCTCGTAGTCTCTTTTTTGGTTATGCTGCTCTGGTTGGTCTTTCACTGTCTTCAATCGTTTTGCGCTATACAACAGAAAGTGTTGTGCAAACCTTTGTCATTTCCGCCGCAACTTTTGGAGCTCTTTCACTTTATGGATACACAACAAAGCGTGATCTCACAGCAATCGGTTCATTCTTATTCATTGGATTGATCGGCTTGTTGCTTTCCATGATTGTGAACATTTTTCTTGGATCAAGCGCTTTGCAGTTTGCTATCTCTGTGATTGGTGTTTTTATCTTTGCTGGTTTAACAGCCTACGATACTCAGAGCATTAAGTTGATGTATTATGAAGGAGATGAAAGCGATACCAGAGGACGTAAAGTTATTATGGGCGCGCTGAATCTTTATCTTGATTTCATCAATATGTTTGTCTTCTTGCTACAGTTTCTTGGCTCAAACCGTGATTGATTGCAAAAATCATTACTTAATTAAAGAACCTTGTTTCTAAAAGAAACAAGGTTCTTTTGTTTTTAGTGTAAATCTTTACCCTCTGCTTCTTAGAAACTATTCTTTTCGCAAAATGACAAAAATCCCTTATAAGCAAAAATTCCCTTGGTTTACCGGTTTTATCCAACAAAAACTCCATAGCTCCCTTTTAAATACAACTCACAGCCGCTCTCATCATCAATCAAACATTGTCAATCAAAATAGTAATTATGATCTGACCGTTGCTTCCTATAATGTGCATAAATGTGTAGGTGTTGATAAAGTTTTTAATCCTACAAGAATTGTCCGTGTTATTACTGAATTACAAGTTGATATCCTTGCTCTTCAAGAAGCAGATAAACGTTTTGGGGAACGCATCGGTTTGATTAATCTTCAGCTATTAAAAGCTGAAACCGGTTTGATTCCTGTACCTCTTAATACTATGTCACCTCATGGCCATGGTTGGCATGGGAATGCTCTTTTTTTGCGAAAGGGATATGTACGTGATACTTTACAAGTCACTCTCCCTAGTATTGAACCACGTGGGGCTGTAATTGTAGAATTGGAAATGGCAGCAGGACCTATTCGTATTATTGCGGCTCATTTTGGCTTATTACGTTACTCTCGTAAACAACAAACAAAAATGCTCCTTGAAATTTTCCAAAAACGCCCCCTTATGCCTACACTCCTCATAGGAGATTTTAATGAATGGCGAATGGGAAAAGGCTCATCTTTAAATCATTTTTTTCCCTATTTTGATAGCACTTTTGAAGTTGTACCAAGCTTTCCCTCTCGTTTTCCTTTGTTAGCCCTTGATAGAGTTTTTTCTTTTCCCCACCAATTGGTAACAAGTATTGAAAATCATTATTCACCACTTGCACGCATTGCTTCAGATCATTTGCCTATCAAAGCCTATCTTAATCTTTCCAACGCAATCAATATTCTTAAAAATAAATAAAAAAATTAATGTGCCTCATCCCAATTTTGAGCCGTCATAACTTTTACTTCAAGCGGTACAGATAAAGATAGAACCGGTATTGTAGCATTTTCCATAACATTTTTAACAACAGTCATGGTTTTTTTACTTTCTTCTTCTGGTACTTCAAAAATCAGTTCATCATGAACTTGCAGCAACATTTTTGCTGATAGTTTTTCTGCTTTTAAAGCATCTTCCATATGTATCATAGCGCGGCGAATAATATCGGCCGCAGAACCTTGAATTGGAGCATTGATAGCTGCCCGCTCATTAAGAGAACGAATTTTTACATTCTTTGCTTTTATTTCTGGATAATAGATACGACGTCCAAAAATTGTTTCTACATAACCATTTTCACGTGCAAAGATTTTGGTCTTCTCCATATAATCTTTAATTCCTGGAAATCTTTCAAAATACAGTTGAATATAACGACCCGCTTCTTGGCGTGAAATTCCCAATTGATTGGCTAGTCCAAAAGCTGAAATACCATAAATAATACCAAAATTAATCGCTTTTGCACGCCGTCGTATATCTGAATGCATTCCTTCTATCGCAACACCAAACATTTGTGATGCCGTTATAGCGTGAATATCATGCCCTTTAGCAAAAGCTTCTTTTAATGCTTTTATATCCGCAATATGTGCAAGAATGCGCAACTCAATCTGACTATAATCAGCAGAAAGTAACACATGTCCTTTGGGAGCAATAAAAGCTGTTCGAATTTTACGTCCTTCAGCAGTTCGCACTGGAATATTTTGCAAATTTGGCTCTGATGATGATAACCGACCTGTTGATGTTATTGCCAAAGAATAATTTGTATGAACTCGCCCTGTTTTTGAAAAAATATAAGAAGGCAAGGCATCTGTATAGGTAGATTTTAGCTTTGAAAGTTGACGCCACTCAATAATTTTACGCGGTAAAATATGACCTTCAGCAGCCAACTCTTCTAAGGTCCGTGCAGAAGTTGACCATTGTCCACCCTTAGTTTTAGCGCCTCCAGGCAATCCCATTTTGCCAAAAAGGATATCCCCTAATTGCTTTGGCGAAGCAAGATTAAACTCTTCATCAGCTTGTTTGTAAATTTCCTCTTCTAGAATCAAAGCAGCTTGTGCTAACTCTCCTGAAAGACGCAATAAAATCTGCCTATCAATAAGAATCCCCCGTTCTTCCATTCTTGCAAGAACTTCTACAAGAGGCCGATCAAGACGCTCATAAATTTTTGTCATTCCACGAGCAACAAGTTGCGGTTTCAATACTTGCCAAAGACGTAGCTTTATATCAGCATCTTCCGCCGCATAAAGGGTTGCTTGTTTTAAATCTACTTGTGCAAAAGAAGTAATTTTTTTCCCGTTATGCGTTAAATCTTTATAGACAATTGGTTTATGCTCAAGCCAACGTTCAGACAAATCATCCATATTATGGGTTAACATTCCAGCATCAAAAGCATATGATAAAAGCATGATGTCGTCAAAAGAGCTTATCATAATGTCATATTGCTTCATCACCAACCAATCATATTTTATATTATGACCAATTTTTAACACCGCTGAATCTTCTAATATCGGTTTTAAAAGTGCTAAAGCTTTTTGGTCCTCAATCTGTGAGGCAATGCGCCCGCCCCTCAAAAGGTCCTCTTCTCCTTCATCAAAATGTTCAAGAGGTATATAAGCTGCTTTTTCCGGCTGTAATGCGAGTGAAAAACCAACAAGCTTTGCTTGCATCGGATCAAGAGATGTTGTTTTAGTATCAAAAGCAAAAAAACCCTGCTCTTGTGCTTGTGATAACCAGTCTTTTAAAATTTCCTCATCAAGAATTGTTGTATAAGCATCTCTTGTAATTTTTTGAGTCAGCGCTTGATCTTTACGTTTTTGTGCAAAAACTTGTGGAGAATTTTCAGAAAAATTATGAAGAGATGCGCGCTCAGTATTCTTGATATAAGAATCATGCCTGATATCAGAATCATTCCTGGGGCTTAGTTTTTCCCATTCAACATCTATATCAAGTGCGTCAATAACAGCTGCATCGCATGTCGTTGCCTCTGCCACGCGACGCGTTAATGTTGAAAACTCCATCGCTTTCAAAAAAGCAATTAAACGTGGACCATCTTGTGGCTCCAAAATAAAATCATCTAAATCATTATCTATAGGAACATCTGTTTTAAGCCTGACAAGTTCACGAGATATTTTAACTTGTTCTCTATAAGCTTGAATGTTTTCACGTCGTTTTGTTTGTTTAATTTCTGTTACGTTTTGCAATAAAAGATCAAGAGAACCAAATTCATTTAACAACTGAGCTGCAGTTTTTGGACCAATGCCTGGAATACCCGGTACATTATCCGTTGAATCTCCAATTAATGCTTGTAAATCAATCATTTTTTCAGGCGCAACACCCCATTTTTCTATAACTTCTGAGATACCTATATGCTTATCTTTCATTCCATCATACAAAGATACATGCGTATTTACGAGTTGCATAAGATCCTTATCAGAAGAAATAATGGTTGTTTTTGCCCCAACCTTTGTTGCCAACTTTGCATAGGTAGCAATTAAATCATCCGCTTCAAAGCCTTCCTTTTCAATACAAGGCAAATTAAAAGCTTTCGTTGCTTGGCGTATTAGCGCGAATTGAGGAATTAGATCTTCAGGAGGTTCAACGCGATTCGCTTTATATTCAGGATAAATTTGTTTCCGAAAAGTATCAGATGAATAATCAAAAATAACAGCAAAATGTGTTGGAACAACACCCGTAGCTGTATTACGAGCATCACAAAGTAATTTCCATAACATATTGCAAAAACCAGCTACTGCTCCTACAGGAAGTCCATCCTTTTTACGTTTTAAAGGCGGCAAAGCATAATAAGCACGAAAAATATAGCCTGATCCGTCAACCAAAAAAAGATGATCTGTTGCTTTCATGACAATTTTTTCTCCATTTCAGCTAAAAAAAACAAATTACCCTTATATATTTTTCACTTTGCCTCTAAAAAGCCATTTTTTCTCTTCATAAGACGTGAAGTCGTTGCACTTTATATTAAGTACCTAGAGCTTTTCTTTGCTGTTACAGGATTAATAGCTTTCATTTTGCTCCTCCTATGATAGCTGAGGTACGATGTAGCGACAGGGTCGTTGTGGTGTTCCCCTCCCCACAACGACCGTTTTTTTTGACATCGATATTCTTTAATTTCAATCGTGACTCTTTTAGATAAAAGATGATGTTATTCATGAATTTTGAAGTTATTCCACAGAGCTTTTTCACCCATTTTGTAGATAAAATCAGCGTGTAACTTTTTTTCTTGCATACTCAATCTTGAAGGTAAAGCCTGCGGGCGAATTTTAACGGCATAAGATGTATCTTTATCGTTCTGGATATGTTCATCAATACCCCTTCTGTTATCAAAACCCAATACACCTTGCTTTCCACCGATGAGCTCAATATAAACATCGGCTAGAATCTCTGCATCAAGCAAAGCACCATGAAGAACACGATGGCTGTTATCAATTCCAAAACGTTTGCATAAAATATCAAGAGAATTAGGACCCATAGGAAATTTACGCCGCGCCATAGCCAATGTATCAAGAATATTATCAACACTGATAAGCGGTTTGTTGACGCGTTTTAATTCTGCATTAATAAAACCAATATCAAAACTCGCATTATGCGCAATCATTGTCGCGTCTTTGATAAATTCCAAAAATTCATCAACAATATCACTAAAACTTTTCTCGTTTTTCAAGCGTTCATTGGTTAATCCGTGAATTGCTACAACTTCATCAGGAATAATAACGCCTTCAGGGTTTAAATAAACATGAAATTGGCGTCCTGTGAGATAACGATCAACCATTTCTACACAACCAATTTCGATTATGCGATCTTTCTCTTTATCTAAACCTGTTGTTTCTGTATCAAAAATAATTTCACGCATGATTTTAATTCTTTAGCAATTTTTTTATCACATCAAAAACCTGTTGACGGGTATTTTCTAAATCTTTCCCTGTATCAATAATAAAATCAGCACGTTCTCGTTTTTTTTCATCTGGCATTTGTTGAGCATTGATAAAGGCAAATTTTTTCTCATTCATACCTTGGCGAATCATGACACGTTCTTTTTGTATTTCTGGTGGAGCAGAAACAACAATAACGCTATCCAAACGACTTTCACCATTTTTTTCAAACAAAAGTGGAATATCAAGAATAACTAATTTTTTCCCTTGTTCACGCGCTATATCAATAAATTCCCTTTCTTTTTCTTGTACCAAAGGATGAATTATTTTTTCTAATTTTTGTAATTTTTCTTTATCATCAATCAAAATTTCAGAAAGTTTCAAACGATTAACTTCACCGTTTTCAACAACACCAGGAAAAATACGCTCTATGAATGACAAAGCTGGCTCACTTTTATAAAGCTGTTTTACTGCTTCATCAGCACTAAAAACAGAAATACCCGCTTGCTTGAAAAAATCAGCAACTGTTGATTTTCCCATAGCAATTGATCCCGTTAATCCTACGATCTTCATTCTCTTTTTTCACTCATATCATCTAAAATGGCTGTCCGTAACGCTTTTGTCACCTGTGGTCTTATTCCAAACCACTGTTCAAACCCTATAACAGCCTGATGTAGAAGCATCCCAAGCCCATCAACCGTCTTGAGATCACAAGCCTTTGCCTGTTGTAAAAAAGGAGTTATCAATGGTGTATAAATAATATCTGTTACTAACGCCGTTTTTTTTGCTTTATGAAAATCGCAAAAAAAAGAATCACTTTTTTCTTCTGGAATTTTTATGCCAATAGATGTTGTATTAACAATCAAATCAACTTGATGAAGTATTTCATGGATTTTATACCAATCGTAAACTTTAATGATTTTTCCAAAATGCTGAGCTAAATTATCAGCACGTTGTTTTGTACGGTTAATTAAATAAATCTGTTCAAATCCGCGTTTTTTTAAGGCATATATGATAGCGCGAGCGGCACCACCTGCTCCAAAAACAAGAGCTGTTTCCCCTCCCCAATCAGATGCAAAATCATCAAGATTAGCGCTAAAACCATAGGCATCGCTATTCGTGGCACAAAGCTTATCTCCTTCATACCAAAGTGTATTAACAGCACCAATCATTGTTGCTCTCTCATCTTTATAATCTGCTAAACGAAAAGCTTCCTGTTTATAAGGTAAAGTAACATTTCCTCCACAAAAGCCTATTTTTTGTAAAGACGCAATAAAATGACTGAACTCTTCAGATGTTACTTCTTGTGCAAGATATTCTCCTTGTAAACCATATTGTTTAAGCCAAAAATTGTGAATTTTTGGCGATTTTGAATGATGAATTGGAGAACCAACAACAAAAGCACGCGGATAATTTGTTTTTTTTATTGTTAAGTCAACCATTAATAATTCCTAAGTGGCGCAGTTTTATGAGTAGAGGCAGCAAAGGTAAACCAACAATGGTAAAAAAATCTCCTTCAATTTTTTCAAAGAGATGAATTCCTTCTCCTTCAATTTGATATACTCCCACGCTGTTTAAAACATCTTTTCCTACGCGTGCTAAATAACGTTCAATAAATTCTGATGAGAGTAAACGGACGGACATATGTGCACTAAAAGCTTCAACCCAAATTTTTTGACCATTTTTAAATAAAGCTACCGCACTATGAAGAGAATGGGCTTTTCCTGATAACTTACATAAACGTTGATGTGCTTCTTTAATATTTGTTGCTTTGTGAAAAACTTGACCTTCCAAATCAAGAACTTGATCACAACCAATAACGAAAGCATCAGGAAAACGATCTGAAACATTTTTTGCTTTTGCACTCGCAAGAAAACAGCTGAGTTCTTTAGGTTTTTTTTCTTTTGCTTTTTTTTCTACTTCTCTTTCATCAAAAGAAGCTCCTTCAATGGAAAAATTTAAGCCTGCTTTTTTTAATAATTTTGCACGATAAAAACTAAGAGATGCTAATATTAAAGTATCTGCGTTCATGAGAATTTTCTCTCATTTCCTTCACGAAATCGTGATAACAGTTCAAATATTGCAGCAGCAGTTTCTTCAATAGAACGTCTTGTGACATCAATAATAGGCCAACCAAAACGTTCGCAAATGCGTTTTGCATAGATTAATTCTTCAGCTATGTTGATACGATTTGTATAATTATCAAGAGCAAAACTTTCTCCCAAATCTCGATTTTGGCGGATATGTGAGATTCTTTCAGCTGAAGCAATTAAACCAATAATTAAAGAATTTTTTGCCTCTAAAAGGGATTCTGGCAAATCAATATTAGGAATAAGAGGAATATTAGCCGTTTTTATTCCGCGATTTGCTAAATAGATACTTGTTGGCGTTTTAGAGGTTCTTGAAATTCCCACAAGGATCACATCTGCTTCGGATAAGCTACTGGAAGACTGCCCATCGTCATGCTCTATTGTAAAATCCAGTGCCTCAATACGGCGAAAATAATCTGCATTAAGATCATGTTGTGCGCTCGCACGTAAATGTGTTGGCATTCCAAGGTAAGACTGAAAAGCATTTAAAACAGGATGCAATATATCAATACAGGGAACTTTCATTTCTTTACACCTTTTTTGAAGGAGAAGTTTAAATTCTTCATCAATCATTGTGTAAAGAACAATACCTGGCTCTTGTTGTATTTCATTAAGAGCTTTCTGTAACTGTATTCTATTACGAATCATAGGATAGATATGCTCTGTTGCCTGAATCATTGCATATTGCGATGCTACAGCTCTTCCAACAGAAATTAATGTTTCTCCTGTTGCATCAGAAAGCATGTGTAAATGAAAGAATTTTTTTTCTTTTGTCACAAAAATTTTAACTCCTTGTTAAGACATGTGTATATATCCTCACCGTTTTTTATAAAACTAAAATTTATGAAAAATTCTCCTTTTTTATGCACAAATTAAATGCTTGTGATAATTTAATCCCTCTTATAAAAAAAGAGGGGATAATATCTTTAAGATAGTGATATTTTTATTCTTTTTTCAGTTCCTTTTGTGGATAAAATTGAGGATAAATAATAATCCACACTAAACACAGTTATAAATAAGAATAATCCTTTCTTTAATATAAATTTATTAATATAAATTTCTGTAAAAAATACTTTTGAATAGCATTTCATTAATGCTATAATTCTAACTCACATTTTTGTTATTAAAATAATTAAATACTATTTGGATTTTATATTTTTTCAAGTTTTTCATATAATTACTTAATATTACAGGAACAAATTTCATATAAATGGTACTTGCAGATTAAAAAAATTGAGTGTAGGATATTTTTTCTTAATAATATTTCACTCATAAATTTCCATAAATTATTTAGAACAATCTTCTCCTTAATTACAAAGAGCATATTTCATGCAAAAAATGAAACTACAAGAACTTAAAAGCAAAAATCCCGTTGAGCTTGTTTCTTTTGCTGAAACATTAGAAGTTGAAAATGCCTCCCTTATGCGCAAACAAGAATTAATGTTTGCTATCTTGAAAAAACTTGCTCTACAAGACGTTGAAATTATAGGAGAAGGTGTTGTTGAAGTTTTACAAGACGGATTTGGATTTTTGAGATCTGCTGATGCTAATTATCTTCCTGGTCCTGATGATATTTATCTTTCACCTGCACAAATACAGTCGTTTTCTTTAAAAACAGGCGATACAATTGAAGGACCCATACGCAGTCCAAAAGAGGGAGAACGTTATTTTGCTCTCCTTAAAATTAATACAATTAATTTCGAAAAACCTGAAAAGATTCGTTATAAAATCCACTTTGATAATCTTACTCCTCTTTATTCAAATGAACGTTTCCAAATGGAAATACAAGATCCTACAGAGAAAGATATGTCATCACGCGTGATTGATTTGATATCTCCATTGGGAAAAGGACAAAGAGGGTTAATTGTAGCTCCTCCTCGAACGGGAAAAACAGTTTTACTTCAAAATATTGCTCATTCTATTACCACTAATCATCCTGAATGCTATCTCATTGTTCTTTTAATAGATGAACGACCAGAAGAAGTTACTGATATGCAGCGTTCAGTAAAAGGAGAAGTGGTTTCTTCTACTTTTGATGAACCAGCAATACGTCACGTACAAGTGGCAGAAATGGTCATTGAAAAAGCCAAACGTCTCGTTGAATATGGGCGTGATGTTGTTATTCTTCTCGATTCTATTACACGTCTTGGACGTGCATATAATACAGTTGTTCCTTCTTCGGGTAAAGTTTTAACAGGTGGTGTGGATGCAAATGCCCTCCAGCGTCCAAAACGTTTTTTTGGTGCAGCACGTAATATTGAAGAAGGCGGATCTTTAACTATTATTGCAACGGCTTTGATTGATACAGGAAGTCGTATGGATGAGGTTATTTTTGAAGAATTTAAAGGAACAGGTAATTCGGAAATTGTTCTTGATCGAAAAGTTGCTGATAAACGTATTTTCCCTGCTATGGATATTTTAAAGTCAGGAACGCGTAAAGAAGAACTTCTGGTAGAACGACAAGATTTACACAAAATTTTTGTTCTTCGTCGTATTTTAGCATCTATGAATGTAACAGATGCAATTGAATTTTTGATTGATAAATTAAAGCAAACAAAAAATAATAGTGAATTTTTTGATTCAATGAATACGTAGAGTTATTAAAGTTTTTATTAGGATAAAACCTGTGGATACAATCTTTGCTGTTTCGAGTGGATTGTTACCTTCAGGGGTTGCAGTCATTCGGCTTTCTGGTCCTCATGTTGTGGATATAGTTAAAACGCTTTGTGGTCGTTTACCTAAAGCACGTTTTATGCATTATGGAAATCTTACTGCTCGTGATGGTAGTTTTTTAGATTCTGGTTTAACTGTTTTTTTTCCTTCTCCTCATAGTTTTACGGGGGAAGATTGTGCAGAATTCCATTTACATGGAGGAAAAGCAGTAGTTAATCGTTTTCTCGATGAATTGTCGACATTTTCTGGATGCCGTATTGCAGAGGCAGGTGAATTTTCACGTCGTGCTTTTATGGAAGGAAAATTAGATCTTGTTCAAGCAGAAGGTCTTGCTGATTTAATAGAAGCAGAAACGGAAAGCCAACGGCGTTTAGCTGTTATGGGTACAAGTGGACATTTAACGACGCTTTATCGTGATTGGCGTCATAAGCTTATGAAGGCGCGTGCTTTTATTGAGGCAGAACTTGATTTTGTTGATGAAGCAGATATTCCCAACGCAATATCTGATAAAGTTTGGAAAGATGTTGAGGATCTTTGTACTTCTATTCGGGAATATATTACTGAAGGAGAACGTGCGAGTATTTTACGTGATGGATTAAAAATTGTTATTGCTGGTGCTCCAAATTCTGGAAAATCAAGCATTATGAATCGTCTTTCAGGAAGATCTGTTGCTATTGTAACGGAAGAAGCAGGAACAACCCGTGATGCTTTAGAAATGAGAATTATTCTTGGTGGTTTACCTATTTTTTTAACAGATACTGCTGGTTTTAGAAAAACAGAAAATAAAATAGAACAGATGGGAATAGAAGTTGCTAAACAGCATGTTATGGAAGCTGATTTGGTTATTTTGGTTTATGATATAGGAAATCCTACGCAAGTTGATTTACCAGAAACATCGGCTGAAATATGGTGTGTTGGCAATAAGCTTGATCTTTATGAAAAAAGTGATCAGCGTTGGTCTATACAATTTTCCGCATTAACTGGTTTAAATTTTGATTATTTTATAAAAGAACTTGAATCATTTTGTCATTATCGTGCTTCTGAAATTGGAAATATTGTTCCAGCACGTAAAAGGCAACTTCAATTATTAAAGCAGGCTGTTAAAGAGATTGAATTTTCTCTTAATTATCATTCTCTTGATCTCAGTTTACGTGCAGAACATCTCCGTTGTGCAAGTGATTTTCTTGGGAAAATTACAGGAGATATTGATGTTGAAGATTTGCTTGATATTATTTTTTCAGAATTTTGTGTTGGTAAATAATGATTCACGTGAAACATTGATTATTTCATAGACAGATTATAAAGATTATGTAATTTATATCCTGTTTCACGTGAAACCTTATAATATTTTCTACGGAATGAATTAAATGCAATCATATGATGTTGTTATTGTTGGTGGTGGTCATGCTGGCTGTGAAGCGTCTTCAGCTTCAGCACGTGTAGGAGCCAAAACAGCGCTTGTTACACATAAAATATCAGCACTGGGAACAATGTCGTGTAATCCTGCTATTGGTGGACTTGGAAAAGGGCATCTAGTTCGTGAAATAGATGCGTTAGATGGTCTTATGGGAAGAGCAGCAGATGCTGCTGGAATTCAGTTTAGACTACTTAATAGACGTAAAGGACCGGCAGTAAGAGGACCACGGACACAGGCAGATAGACAACTTTATAAAAAAGCAATTCAAAAATTATTAAAAGAACAAGAAAATCTTACTCTTATTGAGGATGAAGTTATTGATCTGGTTGTTAAAGATAATTGTGTATCAGGTGTTATTTTAAAAAAACAAGGAACAATTTTTTCTGGTGCTGTTGTTTTAACAACAGGTACATTTTTAAATGGCTTTATTCATATTGGTAATAAAACATGGGCTGCTGGTCGTATGGGAGATCAGTCAAGTGTAAAACTTGCTGAACATTTGAAAAAATATCATATAAAACTTGGACGATTAAAAACAGGAACCCCTGCTCGTTTGAGTAAAAAAACAATTGCTTGGGAAGCTCTCAAAAAACAACAAGCAGATGAAAATCCCATACCCTTTTCTCTTTTAACAGAGAAAATTGAACAACCACAAATTGAATGTGCAATAACACGTACAAATGAGAAAACACATCAAATTATTCGCGAGAATATTTATCGCTCTGCTTTATATTCTGGAAATATTGAAGGGTTAGGACCACGTTATTGTCCTTCTGTTGAAGATAAAATTGTGAAATTTGGAGAACGTGATGGACATCAGATCTTTCTGGAACTAGAAGGATTAAATGATGATACTGTTTATCCAAATGGTCTTTCTACTTCTCTTCCTGAAGATGTACAAATTTCTCTATTGAAAACCATTGAAGGATTGGAAAATTCTATAGTTTTGCAACCTGGTTATGCTATTGAATATGATTTTGTTAATCCACAACAATTAACGAGAAACTTAGAATTACGTTCTTTACCGGGTTTGTTCTTAGCAGGCCAAATTAATGGTACAACAGGATATGAGGAAGCAGCAGCACAAGGACTTTTAGCTGGATTAAATGCTGCACGTAAAGTAGGTAAATTAGATGAAATACTTATAAGTCGTTCTACTGCTTATATTGGTGTTATGATTGATGATTTGGTTTCACGTGGTGTTTGTGAACCTTATAGGATGTTTACATCACGTGCTGAATTTCGTTTATCTTTACGATCTGATAATGCTGATACGCGTTTAACACCTTTGGCACAAAAATGGGGTATTGTGAGTAAAATACGTTGGGAATGTTATCAGAAAAAACAACAACGGCTTGATCAAGCACGATCAATATGTCAAAATCTTTTTTTAACACCCAATGAAGCTTCTGCTCATGGATTACATGTTAATCATGATGGAATTCGGCGTTCGGCTTATGATTTTCTTGCTTATCCTCATATGACCTTAGAGCGTCTTTCAAATTTTTGGCCACAATTACAAACAATTGATTCTAAAACAGCAGAATCTTTAGAAATTGAAGCACAATATGCGGTTTATTTAGATAAACAAGCACAAGATATTGCCTCTCTTCAGAGAGATGAGCGTTTAGAAATTCCTTCTTCTCTTGATGTTCAGGCAATTTCAGGTCTTTCAAATGAACTTAAATCAAAAATTCAAGAAGTGTCGCCGGGTTCAATTGCTGATGCACAAAAAATTGATGGCATGACACCCGCCGCGTTATCACTTATTATTACACATATTCAACGTCAACGACGTGAAAAGGCTAAAACAGCTTAATGAATTTTTCTACAGAAAAAAAATATCAACAATTATTAAATATTGTTCCTTCTGTTTCACGTGAAACGATGGAAAATTTAATTCAGTTTGAGTCTTTAATACTTCAGTGGAATGCACATATTAATTTGATATCTGCTACAACTATACCAGATCTATGGACACGACATATTCTAGATTCAGCACAAATTTTTCCTTTGTATGCTCATTCTTTACATTGGTGTGATTTAGGATCAGGAGGAGGTTTTCCTGCAATTGTGATTGCTATCTTTTTGAAAGAAAAAAAAACAGCACATATTAATCTTGTTGAAAGTAATGGGAAAAAAGTTGCTTTTTTGCGAACAGTTATTGCTCAACTTAATCTTCCAGCAACGGTTTATCACGCTAGAATTGAAGATATATATCAAAAAATTCCCATATCTGATATTATAACGGCACGGGGATTAGCGCCGCTTGATACTCTTTTACAACTCATTTTTCCTTTATTAACAGAAAAAACAATAGCTCTTTTGCAAAAAGGTCGGGATTACGCTACAGAAATAAAAAATGCCTCTGCCAATTGGCACTTTGATCTGTTAAAACATAAAAGTAAAGTTGATGAAAATTCTGTTATTTTGGAAATTTCTCATATTCGATCATATAGAGGGTAGAGCAAAATGAGCGAAACACGAATTATCGCTATTGCAAACCAAAAGGGTGGAGTCGGAAAAACAACCACAGCAATTAATCTTGCTACAGCTTTAGCGGCTATTGGTGAAAATGTCCTTATTATGGATGTTGATCCACAAGGTAATGCTAGTACAGGTTTAGGGATTGATCGTAATAGCCGTCCTTTATCTTCTTATGATGTTTTGGTTTCGGGCGTTTCAATTACACAGGCGGCTTTAAAAACAGCCGTACCCAATCTTTATATAGTTCCCTCTACACTTGATCTCTTAGGTGTGGAAATGGAAATTTCTTCATCAAAAGATCGCATACAACGCTTACGTAAAGCTCTCTATGATGATCCGGAAATGGAAAAAAAATTCAATTATATTTTAATTGATTGTCCTCCCTCCCTTAATCTTTTAACACTTAATGCTATGGGGGCTGCGGATTCTGTTTTAGTGCCTATGCAGTGTGAATTTTTAGCACTTGAAGGTTTAAGTCAATTACTTGAAACAGTAAAACAAGTGCGATCCGTACTTAATCCATCTTTAGAGATCCAAGGTATTGTTCTAACAATGTATGATGGACGTAATAACCTTTCAAATCAAGTTGTTGAAGATGTACGTTCTTTTATGGGAGATAAAGTTTATCGTACTGTTATTCCACGAAATGTAAGAGTATCAGAAGCGCCTTCTTTTGGCAAACCTGTATTGCTTTATGATCTTAAATGTGCTGGGAGCCAAGCTTATTTGCGTCTAGCATCAGAAATGATTCAACGTGAAAAACAAGCACGTGCTGCTGCTTAAAAATGTAAAATTTTTTGTAAGAAAACTCAAAGAGCAAAATTATGAACGATGATCTATCAAAAAAAAGACTAGGACGTGGATTAGCGGCATTGATTGGAGATATCAATTTAAACAACAATATTGCACGT
Organism: Bartonella sp. AP30XZML; assembly: GCF_042195945.1. NCBI lineage: Bacteria > Pseudomonadati > Pseudomonadota > Alphaproteobacteria > Hyphomicrobiales > Bartonellaceae > Bartonella > Bartonella sp. AP30XZML. The sequence continues at coordinate 218,121 of NZ_JBHIPJ010000118.1, forward strand.
TCATCAAGCTTTGATAAATTAAATGAATCCGGTAGTCTTTCTGAGCGATTTATTTCTATTGAATCTATTTCATGTAATCCTCACAATCCTCGGCGTCATTTTACTGAAACAGAGCTTGATAATTTGACACAATCAATTCGTCAACACGGTGTGGTTCAACCGGTTATTGTGAGGCCTTTAAGAGATCATCCTCATCGGTTTGAATTGATTGCGGGTGAACGGCGCTGGCGTGCAGCACAACGTGCAAATTTAAGTCAATTACCCGTTATTATTCGTGATGTGGACGATAAAACGGCTTTGGAATTGGCAATTATTGAAAATGTTCAACGTGCAGATCTTAATCCTATCGAAGAAGCAAAGGGATATGAGATGCTTCTAAATGAACATGATTATACGCAAGTAGATTTAGCGCAAGTTATAGGAAAAAGTCGTAGTCATGTTGCAAATACGCTTCGTTTGTTAAAACTTCCAGAAAAAGTACAACAATTCTTAACTGATGGACAACTTTCTGCAGGTCATGCACGTTGTCTTATAACCGTTGATGATCCACAAAATTTAGCTGAGAAAATTATTCGTGAAGGGCTTTCAGTACGTCAAACAGAAATACTTGCATATGAGCAAGCTAATCCTAAAACTAAAAAGCGTACCAATACGGAGAAAGATGCTGAAACAAAATCTTTAGAAAAATTACTTGCAGATGTGATAGGAATGAAAGTTATTATTCGACATGGTAAAAAAGGTGGAGATTTAAAAATACATTACTCTTCATTAGAACAATTAGATGAAATTTGTCGGCGTTTACAAAGTTAATCAATTGTTCTAAAAAGTTTTTTAACAGTTATATTTTAAAATTTTTATTATTCTATACATATGCTCTTTAGCAAATTCTATATTGCTTGGAGGTAAAAAGTTTTTTTCATAAGTAGAATTTCCTTCATCAGTAAGTACATACAATGTCGCTTGAAGTGCTAGGTGAGCAATAACAAACTCTTTCGGTGTTATATTATTTTCTTTTAAAATATTCACAAGTTTTGGATTATTAGAAATATAGGCAGCGTATTTTTCAATATTATCATTATAATTATTGAAATCACTTTTTTTATTTGTTTGTTCTGGTTCTGAAGATAAATTTTTACATTCTATTTTTATTTTTTCCAGCTTTAAAAGAAGATCTTCCGTTAAGGGATAATTTGCAATGAAAGGCGGTATAAAAGAAAGATCATCTATTTCTTGTTTTTTTTCTTGAGCGTATGATGCAAAAGGAAAAATGAAGAAAAAGCACAATAGAAGTTTAAACATGACTAAAAATTATCCTTTCTTTTTTGAATTTCAATAAATATTTTTTCGTCTGTTATTCTTTATTTTTATAAAAACATTTGTTAAATATAATCGAAATAAACCCAATTATTAGGAATGATAAAAACACGGTTATTTTTTAATGTGTCATAGCTGATTAGTTGCTCAAAATGAGTTTTTCACAGTTATCTAAAAGAATTGTCGCTTTAAAAAAATGTTTTTTAACAAATTCAAGATTGTTTAGAAATATAGTATTTTTCTCAGTAGAATATTCCTTTTCAGGTACAAATATGAGAAGCGTTGATATTTCTTTAAGAGCTAAGGTTCCTGAAGCAAAATCTTTCGGTGTTATATTATTTTCTTTTAAAATATTTACAAGTTTTGGTTTACTAGAAATATAGGTAGTGTAATTTTCAATACTAGATTGGATACTAGAATCATAAGTTATAAGATTATTTTTTGTTTCTGGAAGTAAGTTTTTACATTCTTTTTCAATTTTTTCCAGCTTTAAAAGAAAATCTTCCGTTAAGGGATAATTTGCAATGAGAGATGATATAAGAGAAGAATTATCTGTTTCCTTTTCCTCTGCCATTGTTTGTTGAATATGTATCACGAAAAGAAAAAGCAGGAACAAACGTAATACGAACTTACGCATAGTTAAAAATTATCCTTTCTTCTTCGAATTTCAGCAAAGACTTCTTCATCTGTTTCTTCTTCCATTACAAGGTTTCTTCGCAACACACTATCATCCCAGCGGAGAAAGGGATTGGTGGCTTTTTCTTGCCCTAAGGTTACTGGTAAAGTCATAGCGTTTTTTGCACGTAGCAAAAAAACTTCCTCTATTCTTTGGTGGAGTTTTTTATTATGTGGGTCAATTGTTAGTGCGAAAAGAGCGTTATTTTTTGTATATTCATGTCCACAATAAAGAAGTGTTTCATCAGGAAGTTTACGAAGTTTTTTTAAAGAATTCAGCATTTGTGTTGGTGTTCCTTCGAAAAGACGTCCACAGCCCAATGAAAAAAGTGTATCTCCAGCAAAGAGTAAATTCTTTTCAGGAAAATAGTAAGATAATGCGCCTAGAGTATGACCAGGTGTTGAAAGAGCTAAAAGAAGGTGTGAGCCAAAAGAAAAACTTTCATCAGGTTGAAGTGTTTTATCAAGATGATTGATCTTTTCTTTTTCTGCTTCTGGTCCGATAACCGTAGCGTTGTAAACTTGTTTTAATTCTGATAGGGCTTCTACATGGTCGTGATGATGATGAGTTACAAAAATAGTGTTAAGTGTCCAATTGCGGCGCTTTAAGGCATTGTGAATCGCTTTGCCTTCAGGAGCATCTATTGCAGCTGTCATACCACTTTTTTCATCATGAAGGAGTACACCGAAATTGTCTTCTCGACAAATAAACTGTTCAATCAACATATTTTTTCTCGTGAACAGTGTTTGGCGATGAATCTATAAAATAATCGGTAGTGATGATTTTTTTAAGAATCAGATTTGTCCTCTTCTGTAAAAAATCCTTTTGAATGTTTTATAATTATAGGCATTTGGGTAAGCATGAAAAGGACTGTTATAGGCATGACGCCAAATACTTTGAAACTTGTCCAGAAATTATCGCTAAAATTACGCCAAATTATTTCATTCAAAATGGCAAGAAAAATGAAAAAAAACGCCCAACGATAGGTAAGTTTTTGCCAACCTAAATCATCAAGTTTTAAGGTAGAATCAAGAGCATAACGTAAAAGTGGTTTTTTAAAAAACATCCCACCAAAAAGTACAAAAGCAAATAAGCTATTAATGATTGTTGGTTTCATTTTTATGAAAGTTTCATTATGAAGCCAGAGAGTTAGAAAGCCAAAAACTAAAACAAATATTCCTGAAATAAGAGGCATAATAGGAATTTGTCTTGCAAGGATCCATGATAAGCTTAGGGAAATAATAATAGCCACCATAAAAATAGCTGTTGCAGGGAAAATAGGCTTACTAAAATTTTGAAAAAATCCAATGTTTTTTATCAGCCATTCTCCCTTATAATTGGCAAAAAAGAAGGCAACCAATGGACCCATTTCCAAAAGAAACTTAAGTGTTGGTGAGAGAGAAATTTTTTTATTGTTATTCATCTTTTTTTTAGAATTATTGTGTAAATTAAGATTAGATAAAGGCTGTTTCATGCGTGTTTTCCTGCAATAGTTTCGGCAAAGTCAGAAGCAGAAAAGGGTTGAAGATCTTCAATATCTTCTCCTATACCGATAAAATAAACGGGTAATTTATATTTTGCTGCGATAGCGACAAGAATTCCTCCTCGTGCAGTCCCATCTAGCTTTGTCATAACTAAACCATTAACACCAGCAATATCACGGAAAATGTCCACTTGGTTGAGTGCATTTTGTCCGGTTGTTGCATCAAGAGTTTGAAGGATTGTGTGGGGTGCTTGGGGGGTGTGTTTTTTTAAAACACGAATAATTTTTGCCAACTCATCCATTAATTCAGATTTATTTTGTAAACGCCCTGCTGTATCAATAATTAATACATCACTGTTTGTTTTTTTTGCTTTTTCATAAGCATCAAATGCTAAGCTGGCGGCATCTGCACCCAATTTTGTCGAAATAACAGGAGAATTGGTACGTTCACCCCAAATTTGTAGTTGCTCAATAGCGGCGGCTCGGAAAGTATCACCAGCTGCCAGCATAACTTTTAATCCTCCTTCTGTTAATTTGGCTGAAAGTTTTCCAATAGTTGTCGTTTTTCCAGTGCCATTTACACCTACCAGCAAAATAACATGAGGTTTATGGCTGAGATCAAGTTCTAATGGTATTGCAACAGGTTCCAGAACTTTTTTGACTTCATCAGCTACAATAGTATGAATGTCATCTGGGGAGAGGTTTTTTCCGTAACGACTGGAAGCTAAAGTATTTGTGATACGTGTTGCCGTCTCTACACCTATGTCAGCTTGGATAAGAATATCTTCGAGCTCTTGCAATGTATCTTCATCAAGTTTTCTTTTAACAAAGAGATCGCCAATTGATCCGCTTAGGCGTTGTGAAGAAAGGGATAGGCCTTTTTTAAGGCGCCCAAACCACGCTGTCTTTTTTTGTTCAACAGAAGGTTCAGATAAAATTTCTTCATTCTTTTTTTCACGGATGTTGTCTGTGACAATAATTTTACCAGAAAAGGGAATTTTATCAGAATGGGATTCTAGAAATGGAGATTTTTCATCATATTTTGTAAGTATTGACTCTGGATTTTTTGTCTTTTCATTATTTTCTTCTATTATATCGCTTTTATCAGGAATAGAAATTTGTTGTTCTATTTCTTGCTCTTGAGATTTGTTAAAAGAGAATATTTTTTTTATAAAAGATTTAGTCATAAGAATTCTCCTGCTCAAGCAGCGTTTAATTTTGGAGGGACAGCAATCAATTTATCGCCATCATGATCAACGATAAGGGCTTGAACAATTGTTCCTGCTTTTGCACCTTTAACTTGTACAAGAGTATAATCTTCTGTTCGTCCGATTTCATCTTTTTCAACGAGAATTGTTTGTAGACTGTTTTGTAAATGAGCAAGATGCTTTTGGTAAGCCATATCACCTGCTTTACGCAATTTTTCAGCACGCAGCTTAACTATTTTACGGTTGATTTGTGGCATACGTGCGGCAGGTGTTCCTTCTCTTGGACTAAAGGGGAAGACATGGAGATGGGTTAAATTACAGTCTTTGATTAAGGCAAGACTATTTTGAAACATCTCTTCTGTTTCTGTAGGAAAACCAGCAATTAAGTCGGCACCATAAACCATTGTAGAACGTTTGGCACGCAATTCTTGGCAAAATTGAATGGCATGTTCGCGCAGATGACGCCGTTTCATCCGTTTTAAAATCATATTATCACCTGCTTGCAAAGATAAATGCAAATGGGGCATGATTCTTGTTTCATAAGCTAAAAGATTTATGAGTTCTTCGTCTGCTTCAATAGAGTCAATAGATGAGAGGCGTAATCGGGCTAAGTCAGGGACATGATGCAAAATAGCTGAAGTTAATTTTCCTAGAGTAGCTTTTCCAGGAAGATCGTGGCCATAACTTGTAAGGTCAACACCTGTAAGGACCACTTCTTGGATACCCCCACCTATCAGCTTTTTAATTTGTTCTATGACAGCACCCATGGGAACTGAACGAGATGGTCCTCGTCCATAAGGAATAATGCAAAATGTACAGCGGTGATCGCATCCGTTTTGTACCTGTACAAAAGCGCGGGTGCGCTCTTGCATTGCACTGACCATATGTGGAGCAATTTTTTGTACTTCCATAATGTCATTGATATGCACCTTTTCAGAATGATTAATACCAAAATCAGGAAGTTGACGATAAGAATGAGCGTGAAGTTTATCTTCGTTTCCTAAAACAATATCTACTTCTGTCATTGAGGCAAAATTTTGTGCTTCTGTTTGGGCTGCACACCCTGTTACAATGATACGCGCATGAGGATTTTCACGTCTTGCTTTGCGGATAGCTTGTTTTGCTTGTCGTACGGCTTCGGCAGTGACAGCACAGGTATTAAAGATAATAGCACCATCTTTAAGCTGATCTAGCCCTGAAGAAGTACTTTCTTTGCGAATGATTTCCGATTCGTAGCTATTAAGTCGACAACCAAAAGTTACAATTTCTATTGCCATCAGGAGTGATCCTTTTTGTAGCACCCTGTTAAAGGGCTTAAAAAACCACTAAAGTGATATTTAATTGGTCCTGTCATGATAATATGATCGTCTTCTCGGTAAAAAATATTAAGTGTTCCCTTTGGTAAATTTACATCAACATGGCGCTCTGTAAGTCCACGACGATAAGCAGCCACTGCACTTGCACAAGCAGCACTCCCACATGCTTGTGTTAATCCTGCCCCTCGCTCCCATGTACGTAAATTTAGACTTTTCTTTGACGTTATGCAAGCAATGGAAATATTGCATCGTTCGAGAAACAGGGGATCATGTTCAAGTTTTGGCCCATATTTTTCTAATGGAATATGTTGAATATCATTTTCAACAAAAAAGATAGCATGGAGATTGCCAATGGATATGAGACAAGCGTCTTTTAGGGGACCAGCCATAATTTCTACGTGATTGGTATCAACTATTTCACGTGAAACAGGCATCTCTTTTGCATTGAAATTTGGGCATCCCATATCAACAGAAATGAGATTATCGGTTTGGTATTTTCCTTCAATAATTCCAGCGGGAGTTTCTAAATGAAATTTTTCACCAAAATTGTGATCTTTAAGCCATGCGATGACACAGCGGGTACCATTGCCACAAGCTTTAGCCATTGATCCGTCGGCATTCCATATTTCTATGCGGAAGTCGGCTTTTTTTGGGGTTGGTGTGTGGATAGCCATGATTTGATCAAAATGCATTTCAGGATCTGCCGACAAAGCAAGGATTGCTTGTGGTGTAAGAGCGTATGTGCTTTCACGCATATCAACAACAATAATTTGATTTCCAAGACCGTCCATTTTGCTAAATGGCGTTTTCATGAAACTTCTCTATTTCTAATGATTACTTATAAAAAGATATATGACTGAAAATATTATAAATTTCTAGTGTTTAATAAATATAAAATTGGGTACATAAATTATTTCTTTTAAAATAAGTGATTTTAACCTGTTTTTTTTAATTTGTTAATTTATCTTTGTAACTATAACAAATATTCGCTTAATTTTTTTGTGAACTTATTTATTGTCGTGGGAGAGAGTACAGACATGGCGTTTTCAAAAGTTTCGTTTTTCGTTGCACTATCAACTGTAATGTTTTTAGGGGGGTGTTCAACAACACGGTTTGATGGTAATGACGATGGTAACGCATTAGAAGTTTTTTATCCATCTCAAAAAATGACAATATTAGAAGCGTCTGATCTGTCGTCTACTTCTTCGTCGATATCTGAAGATGCAAACGCTCCGATGTATGAAAAAGGAGATTCTCAGAGCGATGGACGAATGGCTAGTCTCGAATTGCCAAGCAATGCCACTGATTTATTTCCTGCAAGTATTGCTGGGGTATGGAATCTTTCTATGGGAGGAAAAGTTTGCCGGATTGCAACTCCACAAACAAAGTTTGGACAAGGGTACCGTGCTGGTCCTTTACACTGTCCAGGAATTGTTTCCCAAGTGAGATCGTGGGCTGTTAAAGGAAAAAGATTATATTTTTATAATAACTCTGGACGTGTTATCCTCGTTCTTTATTCTTCAAATGTTGATCGTTTTGAGGGACGTACACTTGATGATCATCCCGTTATTTTAAGTCGTTAAATCATTTTTGATCGTTTATGACAAACTAAACTAGACGGACAGATTCTTGAAAAGTATTTGTATTTTTCATTGAGGTCGGTTTGAAAAAGGTTTTTTGGATGATTCTCGTTTCAACACGTTATAAGGAGCTTGTCGCTAAAGGAGAGGTTTGTTTTGATCCCGCTCAATTAGCTATAACAGAATATTTTGATCATTTATTAAAAAAAATTGCGGAACAAAATATCTCTCATTCTTTGCCTTGGATATTTTGCTCTTTCTTTAACAGAATATTTAAAAGGAAAAAACAAAATATTTCTTGCGTTGTAAAACAAGGAGATGAAACAGTTTTTTTTCAGGGACTGTATATTTATGGTGAAGTAGGACGGGGCAAAACCATGCTGATGGATTTGTTCTTTTCTTGTTTGCCTAAAGTTCATAAAAAGCGTGCCCATTTTAATGATTTTATGGCTGATGTGCATGAGCGTATTAATTCTTATCGTCAAGCATCTGGGTGTACAAAATTTAAACAAGATAATCCTATTTTAGCTGTTGCTAAAGATCTTGCACGAGAAGCAAAAGTACTTTGTTTTGATGAGTTTAGTGTAACGGATATTGCTGATGCTATGGTATTGGGGCGGCTTATTTCTGCTCTGTTTGATAAAGGAATTTTCTTTATTGCGACTTCAAATGTGGCGCCGGATAACCTTTATTGTAACGGTTTGAATCGTGAGCTCTTTTTGCCTTTTATTCAAGTTTTGAAAGCATATGTTCGTGTTGTTAATCTTGATGCAAAAACAGATTATCGCCTTGAAAAATCAAATCTACAACAGATGTATGTATCGCCGTTGGGGGTCCAAGCAAATGAATATATGGATCAAGCATGGGCACTTGTATTGCAAGGACATAAGGAGATGTCTGATGAGCTTTCTATAAAAGGGCGCTTTATTCCTATTCCGCGCTTTGGTGCAGGATGTGCTCGTTTTGATTATGGGGATTTATGTGCAAAACCTTTGGCCGCGGCTGAATATTTGTTATTAGGAGAGCATTATCATACGATTTTTATTGATAATGTACCGGTCATGGATGATACATGTCGCAATGAAACAAAACGGTTTATTTTGCTTATTGATATTCTTTATGAGCGGCATATACGGTTGTTTATGTCGGCAGCCGCAGGGATAGGGGATTTGTATAAAGGGCATGCGCAGATTACGGAAACATTTGAATTTCAAAGAACACAATCACGTCTTTTCGAAATGCAAAGCTACGATTATTTAAAACTTTGGGAAGAACATTTTCTTTTGAAGAAGAAGCATTGATTATACTTTTACCTTTACGTAAACTGTCAAAACAATAACTTTTTGAAATTAAAGAAATATAATAATTCTGTTGTATTTTTTTTAAATTCACTTTATCGATACATCGTGATAATTTTCTAATAGTTGTTTCAGCGGAGGGTTGTTGTTTCTGTAAGGAGATAAATTTGTAAATTTCATTTCTTTACTCCTTTTTATGATATTGTTTGAATATGGTTGAAGTCAAAAATATTCAGTATACGGACGTTGATTGGGTGTGCGCTGAATGATCTAAAAGTTAGGAAAAAATAAAATGGCACGGAAAAAAATAGCTCTCATTGGTTCAGGTATGATTGGTGGTACTTTAGCACATATTATTGGGCTTAAAGAGCTTGCTGATGTGGTCTTATTTGATATTACAGAAGGTGTGCCACAAGGTAAGGCTCTAGATATCGCCGAATCTTCTCCCGTTGATGGTTTTGATATCAGTCTAAAAGGTGCTAATGCTTATGAAGCAATTGAAGATGCTGATGTTGTTATTGTAACAGCAGGTGTTGCGCGAAAACCTGGTATGAGCCGTGATGAACTTTTGGGCATTAATTTAAAGGTTATGGAACAAGTTGGAGCTGGAATTAAAAAATACGCTTCTTCAGCGTTTGTTATTTGTATTACCAATCCCCTTGATGCGATGGTGTGGGCATTGCAGAAATTTTCAGGTCTCCCTACACATAAAGTAGTTGGTATGGCTGGTGTTCTTGATTCAGCGCGTTTTCGTCATTTTTTATCTGAGGAATTTAAGGTCTCTATTAGAGATGTGACAGCGTTTGTTTTAGGGGGGCACGGTGATACAATGGTTCCTCTCGTGCGTTATTCAACAGTTGGTGGTATTTCTTTGCCTGATCTTATAAAGATGGGCTGGACAACACAGGAAAGAATTGATCAAATTATCCAGCGTACCCGTGATGGCGGTGCAGAGATTGTTGGTTTGTTAAAAACAGGTTCTGCTTATTATGCACCAGCAGCTTCTGCTGTTTCTATGGCTGAGGCCTATCTAAAGGATACTAAGCGTGTTGTGCCTGTTGCAGCTTATCTTTCAGGAGAATATGGGGTTAATGATACCTATGTTGGGGTACCTGTTGTACTTGGTGCAGGTGGTGTTGAACGAGTCATTGAAATTGATCTTGACAAAGAAGAAAGAGGTGCTTTTGATCATTCAGTAAATGCGGTTAAAAAGCTTTGTGAAGCTTGTATTGCTCTTGTACCTAGTCTCAAGTAAATTGAACAAGATTTAATTCATTAAAATAAGTATTTAGAATGTTAAAACTTTAGGATTAATAAGATCCATAAAAGAAAAGGACAAATGCATGAATATCCATGAGTATCAGGCCAAACGTCTGCTTCATGAATATGGAGCACCAATTGCAAATGGTGTCGCTGTTTATTCTGTAGAGCAAGCTGAAAAATGGGCGGAAAAATTGCCCGGACCTCTCTATGTGGTTAAAAGTCAGATACACGCTGGTGGTCGTGGTAAGGGTAAGTTTAAAGAACTTGGTCCTGATGCAAAGGGTGGTGTTCGGCTTGCACAATCTGTTGAAGAAGTTGTTGCAAATGTTCAAGAAATGCTTGGAAAAACTTTGGTAACCAAACAAACTGGTCCAGAGGGTAAGCAGGTCAACCGCCTTTATATTGAAGATGGTGCCGATATTGAACGGGAGCTTTATCTTTCACTTTTGGTTGATCGTAGCGTTGGTCGAATTGCTTTTGTTGTTTCAACAGAAGGTGGAATGGATATTGAAACGGTTGCTGAAGAGACACCAGAAAAAATATTCACGCTTCCCATTGATGCTGTAGAGGGTGTTACTTCAGCTGATTGTGCAAGACTTTGTGATGCGTTGAAACTACAAAGTAGTGCGCGAGAAGATGGTGAAAAGCTTTTTTCGATTCTCTATAAGGCATTTTGTGAAAAAGATATGAGCCTTTTAGAAATCAATCCGCTTATTGTGATGAAAGATGGTCACTTGCGTGTTCTTGATGCGAAAGTTTCTTTTGATAATAATGCTCTGTTTCGTCATCCAGATATTTTAGAATTGCGCGATCTTTCAGAAGAAGATCCAAAGGAAATAGAAGCATCAAAGCATGATCTTGCTTATGTTGCTCTTGAGGGTACGATTGGTTGCATGGTTAATGGTGCTGGGCTTGCTATGGCAACAATGGATATCATTAAGCTTTATGGAGCAGAGCCAGCGAATTTTTTGGATGTTGGTGGTGGAGCATCAAAAGAAAAGGTGACAGCTGCTTTTAAAATTATTACGGCCGATCCAAATGTTAAGGGCATTTTAGTTAACATTTTTGGTGGTATTATGCGTTGTGATGTCATTGCTGAAGGTGTGGTTGCTGCTGTTCGTGAGGTTGGTTTAAAGGTTCCCTTGGTTGTTCGTCTTGAAGGTACTAATGTTGAGCAAGGTAAAGCAATTATCAATGAGAGTGGTTTGAATGTTATTCCTGCTGATGATTTAGATGATGCTGCCCAAAAAATTGTTGCAGCCGTGAAGGGAGCTTAAGCTATGTCAATTCTTGTGAATAAAGAGACAAAAGTTCTAGTTCAAGGGCTTACAGGAAAAACAGGAACATTTCATACAGAACAGGCACTTGCTTATCATGGTACGCAAATGGTTGGTGGCGTTAATCCTAAAAAGGGTGGAGAAACATGGGAAGGTTTAAAAGGCGAAACTCTTCCTATTTTCGCTAATGTTGCAGAAGCAAAAGAAAAAACAGGTGCAGATGCTTCCGTTATTTATGTTCCTCCTGCAGGGGCTGCGGCAGCTATTATAGAGGCTATAGAAGCTGAAGTTCGTTTAATTATCTGTATTACGGAAGGTATTCCCGTTATGGATATGGTTAAAGTGAAGGCGCGATTAGAAAACTCAAAGTCTCGTCTTATTGGTCCTAATTGTCCCGGTATTCTTACACCAAATGAATGTAAAATTGGTATTATGCCTGGTTCTATTTTTAGAAAAGGTTCTGTTGGGGTTGTCTCGAGGTCGGGAACTTTAACTTATGAAGCCGTTTTTCAAACGAGTCAGGAAGGTCTCGGACAAACAACTGCTATAGGGATTGGTGGCGATCCTGTTAAGGGTACTGAATTTATTGATGTGTTGGAAATGTTTTTAGCGGATGATGAAACCGAGTCTATTGTTATGATTGGTGAGATTGGTGGTTCTGCTGAAGAAGAAGCAGCACAGTTTCTGCAAGATGAAGCAAGAAAAGGTCGAAAAAAGCCAGTTGTTGGCTTTATTGCTGGCCGTACGGCTCCTCCAGGACGTACAATGGGACATGCTGGTGCTGTTATTTCTGGTGGTAAAGGTGGAGCAGAAGATAAAATTGCGGCAATGGAATCAGCAGGGATTCGTGTGTCTTCTTCGCCATCACAGATAGGTAAGACTTTGATGTCAGTTTTGAAAGGCTAAAAGAAAGTTTCACCTGAATAAGAAAAGGTTCTTAGATTCAGGTGAGAAAACTTGAGTATAAAAAGGTAAAACTTTTTTGAATGTTCGAATCACTGCTTGTTTGTAAGCATTTAAAGGTCAAAAAGAGATATAAGGAGACGGAATAAATGTTCCGGAGAAGTATATGGCAAGGCAGGACGAAATAAATAGCCTTTTTGCACAGACATCATTTCTTTATGGTGGGAATGCGGATTATATAGATCAACTTTATGCTCAATATGAAAAAGATCCTACCAGTGTTGATTCACAGTGGCGTGCTTTTTTTGAAGGACTTCATGATAATAAAGAAGATGTTCTTAAAAATGCTGAAGGAGCAACATGGCAGCGTGATCATTGGCCATTAAAAGCAGAGGGTGAATTGATTTCTGCTCTTGATGGTGATTGGTCTTCTCTTGAAAAATATTTTGGCGATAAATTAAAGGAAAAAGCAATAACAGGTGCTGCACAAAAGGGAAAAACTTCCAGTGAACAAGATATTATTCGTGCAACACGTGATTCCGTTCATGCAATTATGATGATTCGTGCGTTTCGAGAACGGGGACATCTTCATGCGCAACTTGACCCTCTTCAATTGGCCGAAAAACAAGAAGATTATAAGGAACTTTCTCCAGAAGCGTATGGTTTTACTCCAGCTGATTACGAGCGTCCTATTTTTATTGATAATGTTTTAGGGTTGGAATATGCAACTATTCCGCAAATGCTTGAGATTCTCAATCGTACCTATTGTTCAACAATCGGTGTGGAATATATGCATGTTTCTGATCCGGTTCAGAAAGTATGGCTTCAAGAACGCATTGAAGGGCGAGATAAAAAAAATTCTTTCACACACCAAGACAAGAAAGCTATTCTGAATAAGCTTATTCAGGCAGAGGGATTCGAACAGTTTTTAGACACTAAATATAAAGGCACAAAGCGTTTTGGACTCGATGGTGGTGAGGCGTTGATTCCCGCTCTTGAGCAGATTATCAAATGTGGTAGTGCTTTGGGGGTTAGGGAAGTTATTTTAGGGATGGCCCATCGTGGTCGTTTAAATGTTCTTTCACAAGTTCTTGCCAAACCGCATAGGGCTATTTTTCATGAATTCAAAGGGGGATCTTACAAGCCTGATGATGTGGAGGGATCCGGTGATGTCAAATATCATTTGGGAACTACCGCTGATCTGGACTTTGATGGTAAAAAAGTTCATTTATCGCTGTTGGCCAATCCATCTCATCTTGAGATTGTTGATCCGGTTGTTATGGGAAAAGCACGTGCTAAACAAGATCAACTTATGGGACATGCGCATACTGATTTACTCCCATTAAGTGAGCGTTCAAAAGTGATGCCATTGCTTATTCATGGTGATGCCGCTTTTGCAGGACAAGGCGTTATCCAAGAAACTTTTGGTCTTTCAGGTCTTAAAGGTTATCGTGTTGCAGGCTCACTTCATGTTATTATCAATAACCAGATTGGTTTTACAACATCTCCACGTTTTTCACGTTCTTCGCCTTATCCATCAGATGTCGCAAAAATGATTGACGCACCAATTTTCCATGTGAATGGTGATGATCCTGAGGCAGTTGTTTTTGTTGCCAAAATAGCAACAGAGTTTCGCCAGATTTTCCATAAACCAGTGGTTATTGATATGTTTTGTTATCGCCGTTATGGGCATAATGAAGGTGATGAACCTTCCTTTACGCAGCCGCTTATGTATAAAGCAATACGTAATCATAAAACAACACTTCAACTTTATAGTGACCAATTGGTAGCAGAAGGAATGGTTACTTCAGAAGAGATTGAGCAACAAAAAAAATTATGGCGCGATAAGCTTGAAGGTGAACTTGAAGCAAGTGCTTCTTATAAACCTAATAAGGCTGATTGGTTTGATGGAAGCTGGACGGGACTCAAAGCTTTTAGTAGTTCTGATGAGCAGCATTCTAGAACAACTGGTGTTGAATTAAAAACTTTAAAGGAAATTGGTCAGAAAATTGTTGAAATTCCGGCAGATTTTCACGTTCACAAAACCATTCAACGTTTTTTAAATAATCGTGCTAAAATTTTTGAAACCGGTGAGGGTGTTGACTGGGCAACTGCTGAAGCTTTAGCTTTTGGTTCACTTTGTTTGGAAGGAGCACCGGTTCGTCTTTCCGGTGAAGATGTTGAACGGGGAACTTTTTCACAACGTCATTCAGTTCTTTATGACCAAGAAAATGAGGCGCGTTATATTCCTTTGAATCATTTACAAAAGGGGCAAGCGCTTTATGATGTTGTTAATTCTATGCTTTCTGAAGAAGCTGTTCTTGGTTTTGAATATGGATATTCTCTTGCTGAACCACGAGGATTAACACTTTGGGAAGCACAATTTGGTGATTTTTCTAATGGTGCACAGGTCATTTTTGATCAATTTATTTCATCCGCAGAGCGTAAGTGGCTTCGTATGTCTGGTCTTGTGTGTTTATTGCCTCATGGTTTTGAAGGGCAAGGGCCGGAGCATTCTTCTGCACGTTTAGAACGGTTTCTTCAACTTTGTGCGGAAGATAATATGCAGGTTGCTAATTGTACAACCCCTGCAAATTATTTTCATATTTTGCGTCGACAAATTAAGCGTGATTTCCGGAAGCCATTGATTTTGATGACACCGAAATCACTTTTACGTCATAAGCGAGCTGTTTCTTTTCTCAATGAAATGGGGCCAGAAACAAGTTTTTGTCGTGTGTTGCTTGATGATGCAGAATGTCTCAAAGATTCTGTCATTAAGTTGCAAAAAGATAATAAGATTCGCCGTGTCGTTCTTTGTACTGGTAAGGTTTATTACGACCTTTATGAAGAACGTGAAAAAAGGGGTATTGATGATGTTTACCTCCTTCGTGTTGAACAGCTTTATCCTTTCCCTGCAAAAGTTTTGGTGAATGTATTATCGCGCTTTTTGCAGGCGGAAGTTTTTTGGTGCCAAGAGGAACCAAAAAACATGGGGGCTTGGTCATTTATTGAGCCTTATTTGGAATGGGTTTTGACGCATATTAATGCGCAATATTCACGTGCTCGTTATGCAGGACGTCCTGCGAGTGCGTCACCGGCCTCTGGGTTAATGGTGAAACACCTTGAACAACTGGCTGCGTTTCTTAAAGACGCGTTAGGTTCTTAATTTATTACTACTCTGATGTATGGAAAAATATTATGACTACTGAAATTCGTGTTCCTACTTTGGGCGAATCGGTTACCGAAGCAACGGTTGGCAAATGGTTTAAAAAACTTGGCGAAGCTGTCGCTATAGATGAGCCTTTGGTTGAATTAGAAACTGATAAGGTAACCGTTGAAGTTCCTTCTCCTGTTGCTGGGAAATTATCTGAAATCATTGCAAAAGAAGGCGATACGGTTGAAGTAAATGCTCTTTTAGGAGTGGTGAAGGCTGGAGAAGCTGGTATCTCCCAATCACTTTCACCTTCTGCTACACTTGTTCCAGCGGCTTCATCTGAATCGGAGAAGCCTGCTTTGAGCAGTGCAATGCCTCCTTCTCCTTCAGCAGCAAAATTGATGGCTGAAAATAATGTTGCAAAAAGCGATATTTCAGGTTCTGGAAAACGTGGACAAATTCTTAAAGAAGATGTTCTTGGTGGATTAAAACAAAGTACAAATGCTCCTACACCCTCTTCTTCTGCGACGAGTTCTTCGGCAACTCCTGTCCAAGAAACACGTGAAGAGCGGGTTCGTATGACGAAATTGCGTCAAACAATTGCTCGCCGTCTTAAAGATGCACAAAATGTAGCAGCAATGTTAACCACATTTAATGAGGTTGATATGTCAGCGGTGATGGATTTGCGCAAGCGTTATAAGGATCTTTTTGAAAAGAAACATGGTGTTAAGCTTGGTTTTATGGGTTTTTTTACCAAGGCTGTTTGTCATGCATTAAAAGAACTTCCTGCTGTTAATGCAGAGATTGATGGGACAGATATTGTTTACAAAAACTATGTCAATGTTGGAATTGCTGTTGGAACGGATAAAGGGCTTGTTGTTCCAGTGGTGCGAGATGCAGATCAAATGTCATTGGCAGAGATTGAAAAAGAGATTGGTCGTTTGGGGCGTCTTGCGCGTGATGGAAAATTAGCCGTTTCTGATATGCAGGGCGGAACTTTTACCATTACCAATGGTGGTGTGTATGGATCGTTGATGTCAACACCGATTTTGAATGCACCACAATCTGGTATTTTGGGAATGCATGCGATTAAAGAGCGAGCAATGGTTGTTGAGGGTCAAGTTGTGATCCGCCCCATGATGTATTTAGCGCTTTCTTATGATCACCGTATTGTGGATGGGCAAGAAGCTGTGACTTTCCTTGTGCGTGTTAAGGAAAGCTTAGAAGATCCGGAACGCCTTGTTCTTGATTTGTAAAATACAGTTTTCAGGATGAAAGGAGAAACGGATGACTTATGATGTGGCTGTGATCGGAGCGGGTCCAGGTGGTTATGTAGCAGCAATAAAAGCGGCGCAACTGGGACTTAAAGTAGCAATTATTGAAAAGCGTACAACATTAGGAGGAACATGTCTCAACGTTGGTTGTATTCCTTCTAAAGCGTTGTTGCATGCTTCAGAAGTGTTTTCTGAAACCCAGCATGGTTTTGAAACGCTTGGTATTTCTATTGGTAAATCTAAGCTTAATCTTGAACAAATGATGGTTCATAAGAAAGCTGTGGTGACAGCCAATACGAGTGGTGTTTCTTTTTTGATGAAAAAAAATAAAGTTGATACTTTTTTTGGGACAGCCAAAATTTTGAATGCGGGTCATGTGGAAGTTGTTGCCAGAGATGGTAATAAACAAACAATTGAGACAAAAAATATTATTATTGCTACCGGTTCAGAGAGTTCAGGCATTCCAGGGGTGAATGTTGAAATTGATGAAAAAACTATTGTTTCTTCTACGGGAGCTCTTTCACTTGAAAAAGTACCAACGCATATGATTGTAGTAGGTGCTGGTGTCATTGGCTCAGAACTTGGATCAGTTTGGAGCCGTTTAGGTGCTAAGGTGACCATTATTGAGTATCTTAATAAAGTTTTGGGCTCAATGGATGGTGAAGTTTCACGGCAATTTCAGAAATTAATGGAAAAACAGGGGATTGAATATAAAACGGGTGCAAAGGTAACAGCTGTTACACAATCTGGCTCAACGGCTCAGGTGAGCTTTGAATCTGTCAAAGGTGGTGAATCTGAAACTTTAGAGGCTGATGTTGTGCTTATTGCTACTGGACGTTCTCCTTATACAGAGGGGCTTGGATTACAAGAGGCTGGTGTTCAGTTAGATGAACGCGGATTTATTGCAATTGATGCTCATTGGCAGACGAATGTTCCAGGAATTTATGCGATTGGTGATGTCGTAAAAGGGCCAATGCTAGCACATAAAGCAGAGGAAGAAGGCGTTGCTGTGGCAGAAATTTTGGCAGGTCAAAAAGGGCATGTTAATTTTGATGTTATTCCTAGTGTTGTTTATACACAGCCGGAAATTGCGAGTGTAGGAAGGACAGAAGAAGAGCTAAAAACTGCTGGTATTGAATATAATGTTGGCAAATTTCCTTTTATGGCCAATGGTCGTGCACGTGCAATGCAAAAGAGTGATGGGTTCGTTAAAATTCTTTCTGATAAAAAAACAGATCGGGTATTAGGGGGGCATATTCTTGGATTTGGTGCTGGTGAAATGATCCATGAAATTGCAGTTTTAATGGAATTTAGTGGTTCATCAGAAGATCTGGGACGTTGTTGCCATGCACATCCTACCTTATCAGAAGCCGTGCGTGAGGCAGCTTTGGCAACATTTGCTAAACCACTTCATATTTAAAAAGCTTTTAAAAAGTACATTTTAAAAGGCACATGAGGCAGAAAATATTAGTGAAGTATGCAACAACATTTTAAAACTTTAAAAAAATATAACCAATTGTATTGAAATGTTCCATTTGTTGTATGCTTTTCGATAATTACTGTTTTAGATGTCTGTTGTGCACTATCGTTTAGAGCGGTGGTGTTTAGTCTATGTAAAGTTTTATATATGGGGTAGTTTTTATACTGTTATAAAATATTTAAGATAGGATTCTGAGCCTATCTGCGTGCTTTGTGTTAAGAAAACATCTCTCAAAGTGCCAAAATCTACTTCGCGAGGGTGTTCGTGAATGGTATAGCTGTAAAAGTTCCTCTTGAAATATATGAAATTCATTCAAACTGTTATAAGACCTATTGTGCACATCATCTTTATGTTTAGTAAAAGTACACGCTGGCATTATAATACACTTTTTCAGTTCTCAATATTGCTAAAGCTCTTTATTATTGAGAGTTTTCATAAGAGAATTTTTATTCTGTTCTTTTATCATTTTACCTCACACGCTCGTTTTGTTTGTGATGTGCAGACAAAAGATTTTAATTACTTCAATGTGAGAGAGTTTGTGATTAAGAGAATTTTACATTATTCAGCGTTATGAATCAAGTTGAAAATGATGATTTATTGTTATAAATCAAAGCGTTATATATGAAGAGGGAAGTCAAAAGGAATTCACTCAAAGAAATTGAATTGTTTAATGATTGGTGTAGGTTAAGGATCTTTGTCATTTAAGATGAAGAGGCGAGGAATTGAATATTCTACAAAATACCGCTCTTCTTTAAAAGAGCGGTATTTTTATATCTTTTGTTTATGACACTATCTTTTGTTTATGACACTATCTTTTGTTTATGACACTATCTTTTGATGATAATGACAAGTTATACAGTGTGATTAAATTAGTTTTTTCTTCTCTGTTTTTCTTGATCATTGCTCGCTATGTCTTAAAAAGATGCTATGTCTCTTCTTTAGGGTTGTTAAGAAATCGCAATGTTGCCAAAATATAACGAATAGCTAAAATTTTTTTGAAAACCATAATTACACGAGAATATTAAATTTGTTTTCATTGGGCAGTTTTGTGATAACTTAAAAAATCAAGCATATGCTTTCTATAGGTACTAAAATTGTAATTTTTTATCCTCTTGTTGTTCTCTTATAAAAGTGGGAAGCCCCATATGATCAAGATATTTAAGGAAAGGGTGGGGTGGTAATTCTTCCACATTGACCATAGTTTTAACATCCCATTCACCTGTGGCAATAAGAAGAGCTGTTGCGGCTGCTGGTACGCCAGCCGTATAGGAAATACCTTGTGCCCCAGTTTCATGAAAAGCTTGTTTGTGATCGGCTATATTATAGATAAAAATTTCTCGCAGGTGTCCATCTTTTTCGCCTTTAATAAGATCTCCAATACAGGTTTTTCCTGTGTAGTCTGGGGCGAGAGAGGAAGGGTCGGGTAAGACGGCTTTCACGACTTTCAAGGGCACGACTTCTTGACCTTCTGCTGTTTTAATCGGTTGTTCGGATAAGAGTCCGAGGTTTTTCAGAACCGTAAAAACAGTGATATAACGATCACCAAATCCCATCCAGAAACGGACATTCTCTACATCAAGATTTTTGGAAAGTGAATGAATTTCATCATGTCCTGTCATATAGGCTTTTTGTTTTCCCACAACGGGAAGATCCCATTCATGGCTGACTTCAAACATTTTATTGGAAGTCCATTTTTTATTTTGCCATGACCATACTTGTCCTGTAAATTCACGGAAGTTAATTTCTGGATCAAAATTTGTAGCAAACCAACGTCCATGATTTCCGGCATTAATATCAATAATATCAATATCTGTGATTTTATCAAAATAATCATCGCGCGCTAATGCTGCATAAGCATTCACTACACCTGGGTCAAAACCTGCTCCTAAAATAGCGGTTATACCAGCTTTTTCACATTCTGGACGCCGAGGCCATTCATAATTGCCATACCAAGGAGGTGTTTCACAAATTTTCAATGGGTCTTCATGAATCGCTGTATCGATATAAGCGCATTTTGTTTCAATACAAGCTGAAAGAACAGACATATTAAGAAAGGCAGAACCAACATTAATGACAATTTCACATTTGGTCTTTTGGATGAGCTTTATAGTTTCTTCTACATTCATGGCATTGAGCGAATGGCTTTTGAGAACACCTTGCTCTTTCATTGTGTTTTTTTCTTTAATAGAAGCAATGATGGTTTCACATTTTTTGAGTGTTCGTGAAGCAATATGAATTTCACCAAGAATATCGTTGTTTTGAGCACATTTGTGTGCAACAACTTGTGCAACACCTCCAGCACCAATAATGAGAACATTTTTTTTCATTGTAGGTCCATCTCCCTTTTTAATACTGTTGTATGACGTTTTTTATGGTTTATCTTTATGAAAGGCTTTCCTGATAGTCGTTATAGCTGAATTGGCGTTGAAGTGTTAATGTACCATCGCACTCTTTGAGAACAATAGCAGGCATTGTAACGCCATTAAACCAGTTTTTCTTGACCATTGTATAACCTGCTGCATCCTGAAAAGACAGTCTATCGCCTATTTTAAGAGGTTTTTGAAATTGAAATGTTCCAAAAATATCGCCGGCAAGACAAGATTTTCCACAAATCATAATTTCGTGTGGTCCTTGATTAGGTTCTAATTTAGCATTTTCACGATAAATGAGAAGATCGAGCATATGTGCTTCAATTGAGCTATCAACGATGGCTAGATTCTTTTCATTATACAATGTGTCAAGAACACTGACTTCTAATGTGGTGCTTTTGGTAATAGCAGCTTCTCCTGGTTCTAGAAAAAGAGTGACACCATGAGTTTTAGAAAATTGTTTTAAGCGTTTTGCGAAAGCTTCTAGAGGATAATTTTCAGCCGTAAAATGGATTCCGCCGCCAAGGCTTATCCAGTCAACAGCAGAAAAAAGTTCTGCAAATTTTTCTTCCATATACCCAAGCATTTGGTTAAAAAGATTAAAGTCAGCATTTTCACAATTGTTATGGATCATCAATCCGTTGATAAGAGGCAGAACTTCTTTGATAGCGCTTTGGTTTGTTTCTCCTAAGCGGCTAAAAGGGCGTGAGGGGTTGGCAAGATCAAAATTTGATGCGCTCATTCCTGGGTTTAACCTTAAACCTCTTTGAATGGTTTTTGTTGCATCAGAAAAGCGTTGAAGCTGTTGGATGGAATTAAAGATGATTTTATCTGCATAACCACAGGCTTCATCAATTTCATCATCTGCCCAAGCCACTGAATAAGCATGGGTTTCTTTGCCAAATTTTTCTCTTCCTAAACGTAGTTCATAAAGGGATGATGATGTGGTTCCATCCATGAACTCAGACATTAAATCAAAAACACTCCATGTGGCAAAACATTTTAAAGCAAGTAAAATTTTAGCTCCGGACATTTCCCGTAAAAGAGAAATTGTTTGCATGTTTTTGATGAGTTTCGATTTGTCTATAAGATAATAGGGGGTTTTTATCATCATTTATTCATTCTTTTTTGAAGGATCTTATTGCCAAGATCAACGTTTAGTACAAAGAGTAACAGAATGTCTCAAGAAAAAAGAATCTTAAGAAAAGAATCTGTTTCTGTCTAGCAAGAGAAAGGCTTTCTGTAATTACTGTTGTTTATTATGTTGAGTTTTTTGTTATGAGTATGAAAAAAAAATTATATTATGCTTTAGCTTTTGTATTTGTTAGCATTTTTTTCATTATAATAACCACTCTTGTTAATTGGGAGCAAAATAGAAGTGACGCTAAAGCCAAACTGGTTACTCATACTTCTGTCCAAGATAGTTCGGTGCCTCTGATTTTTACGGGGCGTAGAGAACTTAATGGTTTCAAAGGTTATCGTCATTATCGGCGTGGTTATCGTAAATACAGTGATAATTGGTGGTATCCTGAAGTGGCATTTGTTACATCACCGCACTTAAGCACAAAAGGCGCATCATTAAAAGTTGTACCAGATGCTAAAAAAGTGTTTTTAACGTCTTCTTCGGAAAAATTAGAAAAAAAAGAGTCATGGATGCTTAAACAACATATTGAATCTTGCCGTGCGCGTTATCGCTCTTATAATAAAAATGATAATAGTTTTCAGCCTTTTCATGGGGGGCGTAGGCAGTGTTTATCACGCTTTTTTAAAGGATAGAAATTAAATAAAATTTTAATTGCTTCTTGTCGTGGGCGTTATTGTTCTTACAATAAAGAGAAGACTTGTGTGGTGCGCAGTATTTTCATGCAAGCATTGTTTTTTTTTAAATTTAAATGCTTTTAAGTTTTATTAAATCTTATTATCATTAAGTGTGGAATGGGGGGTGAGAATATAAGTTTTTGTTTTGTCGATGACAAAATATTAAGGTAAAATGGAGTTTAAAGAATGACAACACGGGAAGCAATGTTGGTATTGCTCGTTTTGCTTCCCTTTGGTGGAAGTGCTGTCATTGGCTTTTTTCGTTCGACAGCAAAAAATAATGAAGCGTGGTTTGCTGGGGTCGTCGCACTTTTCTGTCTTATTTTTACAATAATGCTTTATCCGGAAGTTCGCGGAAACCACATAGTGCGTTTAGATATTTCTTGGCTTCCAGAATGGGGAAGCGATTTGATTCTCCGCATAGATGGTTTGTCGTGGCTTTTTTGCTTGCTTATTACAGGGATTGGGCTGCTTGTTGTCATTTATTCACGTTATTACATAGATTCAGCGGATTCTGTACCGCGTTTTTTTTTCTTTTTTTTGGCCTTTATGGGATCAATGATAGGAATAGTTTTATCAGGTAATCTCGTCTTTTTGGTTGTTTTCTGGGAACTTACCAGTATTTTTTCTTTTTTGTTGATCGGCTATTGGTACCATAATGCAAGTGCGCGTGAGGGTGCGCGTATGGCTCTAACGATCACAGGTTTTGGCGGCTTTGCTCTTTTTATTGGAGTTTTATTGATTGGGTATACTGTTGGCAGTTTTGATTTGGATAAGGTGCTACAGTCTGGAGATATGATCCGGTCAAGTTCTCTTTATAGTCCTATCCTTATTTGTATTTTATTGGGAGGGTTAACAAAAAGCGCGCAATTTCCCTTTCATTTTTGGCTACCTAACGCGATGGCTGCTCCAACTCCCGTATCGGCTTATTTGCATTCGGCAACAATGGTAAAAGCGGGATTGTTTTTGCTTGTTCGTTTATGGCCTGTGCTCTCTGGAACAGAATCTTGGTTTTGGCTGGTTGGCTTTTCAGGACTCTCAACTCTTCT
The DNA here is from genome assembly GCF_042195945.1 of Bartonella sp. AP30XZML. NCBI lineage: Bacteria > Pseudomonadati > Pseudomonadota > Alphaproteobacteria > Hyphomicrobiales > Bartonellaceae > Bartonella > Bartonella sp. AP30XZML. Next base: position 241,583 of record NZ_JBHIPJ010000118.1, read on the forward strand.
TCTAGGTGCCTATTTTTCCATGTTTCAGCAAGACTTGAAAGGACTGCTTGCTTACTCGACTATTAGTCATCTTGGATTAATTACAACACTTTTAAGTCTTGGTAGTCCACTTGCATGTGTTGCGGCAATCTTTCATATGGCCAATCATGCTACTTTTAAAGCTTCTTTATTTATGGCTGCTGGCATTATTGATCACGAGACGGGAACACGTGATATGCGTAAACTGTCAGGGCTTTATCGTTCTATGCCTATCACAGCAACTCTTGCTTTAGTTGCGAGTGCAGCGATGGCTGGGGTTCCTTTGTTGAATGGTTTTTTATCGAAAGAGATGTTTTTTGCTGAAGCTGTTGAAACGCATATGGAATCATGGCTCGATTGGATTGCGCCTTATGTGGCAACGCTAGCTAGTCTGTTTAGTGTGACCTATTCTATACGCTTTATTCATGGCGTTTTTTTAGGACAAAAGCCTGACAATTTACCCAAGACTCCCCATGAACCACCGCATTTCATGCGTTTACCAATGGAGCTTTTGGTGTTTATTTGTTTAGCGGTTGGTATTTTTCCTAATTTAACAATAGGACCTATTTTAGATAATGCGGTCGTGTCTGTTTTAGGAACAATGACAATTCCTTATAGTTTGGCTGTTTGGCATGGGTTTAACACTCCATTAGTGATGAGTTTTGTTGCATTATTAGGGGGCGGATTGCTCTATGCTGTCGGGCATCGTTATTTTTTATCCTGTGATGATGGGGCTCCTTTTTTCCGTCACTTAAAAGGACCGCGTATTTTTGAACGCATTCTCGTAATTATTTCTTGGAAATGGGCCCGTGCGGTGGAATCTGCTTTGTCAACACGCCGTTTGCAGATCCAATTGCATTGGATTTTTTGGGTCTGTTTTGCCTTTGTTGGTCTTTTACTTTGGTGCGATGGTTTCATTCCAGTGGGGACATTACCGCTTTTTCCACTTGATATTCCTTTTCTCGCTCTTTGGCTGGTTGGCGGATTATGTGCGCTTTTAGTTGCTTGGCGAGCAAAGTTTCATCGTCTTGCTTCACTTATGCTTTTAGGGGGAGCTGGTTTGATGACTTGTGCAACCTTTTTATGGCTTTCTGCTCCTGATTTAGCAATAACACAATTGGTTGTTGAGGTTGTTACAGTCGTTTTATTATTGCTTGGTTTACGGTGGTTGCCTAAACGTTTGCATGACCCTGGGCCAGCTGCTGTTCGTTTTTGGGTTCGCTTGCGTCGTTTCCGTGATTTCATCATATCCCTTGTAGGAGGTGCTGGTGTAGCATGGCTTTCTTTTGCAGTGATGACACGTCCCCAAGGTACAACGATTTCTGATTTTTTTCTAACGCATGCTTACTCAGATGCTGGTGGTCGCAATGTTGTGAATGTGTTATTGGTTGATTTCCGTGGTTTTGATACCATGGGAGAAATTGTGGTTTTGGGTGTTGTTTCCCTTACTGTTTTTGCCCTATTACGACGTTTTCGTCCTGCGCCTGAGAGTATTGATGCGCCTTTTCAACAACGTATCCAGAAAGCCTTTGATATAGCACAGCCTAATCGAAATGTGGGAGATACAGTATTGAATTATTTAGCTGTTCCTGCTGTTATTATGGGTTGGCTCTTTCCGATTATTATCGCTTTTGCTATTTATTTATTCATGCGAGGGCATGATCTGCCAGGAGGTGGATTTGTCGGTGGTATTACTTTGGCAATAGGATTTATTTTACAATATCTTGCACGCGATATTCGGTGGGTGGAAACGCATTTGAGAGTTTTACCTTTGCGTTGGATAGGCTTTGGCTTATTGTTGTCAGTCGTAACGGGGATGGGCTCTTGGTTTTTTGGATATCCTTTTTTAACATCCTTTTTTCGATATATTCATCTTCCGTTAATTGGGAAAGTTTCCATGGCATCCGCTTTTTTGTTTGATTTTGGTGTGCTTTCTCTTGTGTTAGGAGCAACTGTTCTCATTTTAATTGCACTTGCACACCAGTCAATTCGGAGTTACCGAATCGGTAAGAAACCTATTTTAAAAGAGAAGGAAAATTAATGGAAATTGTTCTTTCTTTGGGTATCGGTGTTTTTGTCGGATCAGGTATTTGGCTTGTTTTGCGTCCACGTACTTTTCAAGTCATTCTTGGTTTGTCCTTGATCTCCTATGGTGTTAATCTTTTTATATTTTCAATGAGTAGACCGCGTAGTAATGCTGCTCCAATTGTTGATCCTACCCCTGTTATTAATCCAGCTAATTATGTCGATCCTCTCCCACAAGCCTTGGTTTTAACTGCAATTGTGATTGGTTTTGCAACAACAGCTTTATTTTTAGTTATCTTGTTGGTTTCACGTGGTTTAACGGGTTCTGATCACGTTGATGGACGTGAGGTGCAATAATGGAAATAGGAGTGCATCATCTCCTTATTTTGCCTATTCTTTTGCCGTTAATCACTGGAGCACTTCTTCTTTTTTATGATGAACGTCGTGCAAGACTTAAATCATTCATCAGTCTTTCTTCTGCGGGACTGTTGGTCGTTACTGCTATTTTATTGATTATACGTACTCTTGAAATAGCACCGGCTTGCGATGTTTATCGACTTGGTAATTGGCCGTCTTCTTTTGGAATTGTTTTAGTCCTTGATCGCTTAAGCGCTATGATGCTTTTACTTTCCAGCTTGTTGATGACTAGCGTGTTGGTTTTTGCGCGGGCTCATTGGTACAAAGCTGGTTCTCATTTTCAGTCACTAATGCAATTTTTTATGGTGGGGATAAATGGTGCTTTTTTGACTGGTGATTTATTTAATTTATTTGTGTTTTTTGAAGTTATGTTAACAGCTTCCTATGGGCTTGCTTTGCATGGTTCTGGTCAGACACGCGTGCGCGCAGGGTTGCATTATGTCGTGGTTAATCTTGTTGCTTCATTATTTTTTTTAGTTGGTATAGCGCTCATTTATGGAGTCGTTGGTACTCTTAATATGGCCGATTTGGCTGTTAAAATAAAATATATATCTTCTACAGATATTGTTTTGTTCGAAATAGGTGTTGCACTTTTAGGTATTGCTTTTTTGCTTAAAGCGGGTATGTGGCCGCTTAATTTTTGGTTGGTGCCAACTTACAGTGCAGCAGTAGCACCAGTTGGAGCTTCTTTTGCACTTTTGAGCAAGGTGGGTATTTATATTATTTTACGTTTAACGTTGCTATGGTTTGGTTCTGAAAGTGAATATTTTAACCATTTTGGTCATACGGTTTTGTTTTATGGTGGGCTTGCCACTATGATTGTTGGTTTTATTGGGGTATTGGCAAGCCAAGTTTTGGTGCGTTTGGCAGCTTATAGTGTCCTTGTCTCTTCTGGTACATTGTTGGCCGCGATCGGGATCGGCAATGCAGCACTGACAGCAGGTGCACTTTTTTATATTGTTTCTTCAACTTTAGCACTGGGAGCTTTTTTTCTTTTGGTAGAGTTGGTTGAACGCTGTCAAGATGTGGCTGCAAATGTTCTTGCTGTCACAATGGAGGTGTATGGTGACGATGAAGAGGAGGAAGAAGATGAAGTTGGCATCTATTTTCCGGTAACCTTGGCAATTCTTGGAGCTTGTTTTGGTATTTGTGCCATTTTGATTATTGGATTGCCGCCTTTTTCTGGTTTTGTTGCTAAATTTATGATGTTCATGGCAATTTTAAATCACAGTAGAGAGGATTTTTCTGTCTCTCTACCGGTTTACCAAGATTGGCTTTTTGTAGTTTTTGTCACTCTCTCTGGTTTTGCGGCTTTGATTGCATTGACACGAACGGGTATCCGAACTTTTTGGGTTTCTCTTGAAGGGCGTATTCCCCGTGTGCAAGTGATAGAATTTGCGCCTATTGCCGTTCTCCTTGCTTTGTGTTTTCTTATAACAATTGTAGCCAGTCCTGTTAGTCATTATATGTCTGAAACTGCTAAGACTTTGTATGAACCTCAAAACTATATTGGGAGCGTTTTAACGGATTTTTCTCTCGAAAATAGGGAGGTGAGTAAATGAATCGTTTTTGTCCTTCCCCTTTTTTCAGTGGTGTCATTGTCCTTATGTGGCTTATTTTAAATGGTTTTAGTTTAGGGCAATTTCTTTTAGGGATTTTAACCGCTTTGTTTTGTGGTTGGATGATACGGCTTCTGGAGCCGGAGAAGGCTGTTATTAAAAGCTGGAGTGCGGTTTTTCGTCTCGTTTTTCGAGTATTTATAGATTCTATATTCTCAAATGTTTCGGTGACTTGGTTTGTTTTAACAAAAAGGTCTCGAGAGCAGAAATCTGGTTTTATTGTAGTACCTCTTCTGCTTCATAATCGCACTGCTTTGGCTATTTTAGCATGCATCCTTTCGGCAACCCCTGGAACTGCTTGGGTTGCCTATAATAGTAAAAAGGGTGAACTTTTGCTTCATGTCTTAAATTTTAAAAATGGATATGATTACAAACAGTTGATCAAACAACGGTATGAGCAATTGCTTTTGGAGATTTTTTTATGAGTATGGTGATTCTTTATTGGGGGCTTTTCTTTTCACAGTTTTTTTTAAGTTTAGCGGTGATTTTCGCGCTGTTTCGGTTGATTCGTGGTCCACGGGCGCAGGATAGAATTGTTGGTTTGGATGCCCTTTATATAAGCACTATTCTTTTGTTTCTTACATTCGATATTCGTTCAGGAACAACCGCTTATTTTGTCGCAGCTCTCATTATTGGATTGTTGGGATCTGTCTCAAGCATCGCTTTGGCGAAATTTCTTATGCGGGGGGAGATTATTGAATGAAAGATGATATATCGCTTGTGGTTGCTATTGCTATCACAGTTTTCTTAATATTAGGGTCTGGATTGACATTGATCGCAACGATAGGTTTGGTGCGTTTTTCCAATTTTTATAAGCGTTTGCATATGCTTTCAGTATGTACGAGTTGGGGCGTTGGTAGTATTCTTATTTCTTCATTTCTTTATTCAATATTTGTGGACCATTATTTTGTTTTTCATGAAGTGTTGCTAATGTTTTTTTTATTTTTAACAGCACCGGTAGCTTCTATGTTGCTCTCACATACAGCAGCTTATCGACATCATTCAGAAGAACAGTCAGAAAAACCGCTGGCTCTTTTATTACACCAGACGGAGGAAAAGTCATCCACGTCAGAAGGAACATCAAGAGATGAGAGCCAGCGCGGTTCTTGAAATGTAAGAACCTTCTTTATTCTGTGCTTTTTTCTTCTACACAGTGGATGGGCTTTTCTTCTTTTGGATCATTAATAAGATCGTAAAATATGGCTTCATTTTTAGTTACCCACCAAATGTATTGACCACCCACATATTTTCCTCCAGAAGCGGCAATTACATTAGAACCAACGATGCGCTTACCGTTCCATTTTAAATCAACAAGCGCAATATTGCCAGCATTATGATAAGTTGCCTCAACATGCTCTTTGCTTGTTCCCATGTCGCATTGATAGGAGACGGTCTCTGTTGTTGGTTCTGGATCATTTGGTACTTCAATGACTAAAGAACTTGCTAATGCATTAATTGAACCGAGGAGGAACACACTTAACGTAATGAAAAATTGTTTAGTAAAAGAAATTTTTTTCATAATATTTCCCGTGTTATTTAAAATAATAATGTTGACTCATCTTTACATAGGATAGGTTTTTTTTCTTCTGGATCCTGAGCAAGGTCATAAAGCGTGACTTCTTTGTTCTTCTCCCACCAGATGTACTGAGCTCCTGCAAATTTTGCTCCTGTTGCCGCGATGACATTAGCAGCAATGACACGATCACCGTTCCATTTGAAATCAACCAACGAAATATTGTCAGCATTAAGATAAACTGCCTCTACGCGCTCTTTACCTGTTTCAGTATCACACTGATAGGTAATGGTCTCTGTTTTGGGCTCTGGATTGTCTGGTACTTCAATGATTAAAGAACCAGCTAAGCTATTGTTTGAGCTGAAGAGTGATAAACTTAAAGCGGTGAAAAATCCTAAAATGTGCAAAGTTTTTTTCATGATGCTTCCCTATATTCCTAATATTGTGCACAAAGAATAATTTGACTGATACGATGGTGTCTACGGCAGGATTCGAACCTGCGACCCCAGGATTCATACCACTTCGATTTTCACCGCCAGCCTTATCGGCTGTTTGTGGTCTGGACTGTCTCTTCACCTTAAAGCTTTTGCTCTTTAGGTGCTGCCCGTTCAGTCTCTACACCTTTCTCTCATTTGAAAAGAGACTTGGCTCGGGATTGGCATATAGTCGCCCATGAAGCTTTCCCCGAATTTGAGCAGATTCACTTTGAGGATTTCTCCTCAAAGTGCCCAATTTCTTTAGGAATCCTGTGCTCTATCCTACTGAGCTACGCAGACATCATCATATTTAATCTTTAATAGAAGTATAAAAACGAATCAATTATATTCAATATGAATTAACGAATTTCTGTTAATTTTTGTTCCAAAAAGGATAAAACTGCATCTGGTGAAACATTTTTTGCAATAAATGATTGGCCAAGTCCGCGTGTTAAGATGAAAGTCAAATTGTTTTGCGAAACTTTTTTATCTTGGGCAATGAGAGTCATTAAAGTTTCAGCATCTGGTAGACCCCCTGGGATATCCTTTAATTGTGTAGGCAATCCTATAAATTTGAAGTGCGCTTCAATGCGTTGTGTAAGCGTGGGGCTTATTAAATTTAATTGAGCAGAGAATTGATGAGCTAGAATCATCCCAATTGCTACGCTTTCGCCATGGATTAAACGGTTGGAGTCATAAGCGGTTGCTGTTTCAAGCATGTGTCCAAATGTATGGCCAAGATTTAAGAGTGCACGCTCTCCCGTTTCGTACTCATCGCGTGCTACAATGTCAGCTTTAAATTGGCATGAGCGAACAATGGCCTCTGTTCGCATAGGGCCATTAGAGAAAATTTTCTGCCCATTTTTTTCAAGCCACTCAAAAAAGTCAGGTTGGTTAATGAGACCGTATTTTACTATTTCTGCGTAGCCAGCGCGAAATTCGCGCGGCGGCAGGGTATCAAGAAGACACGTATCAGCAATAACGCATTGTGGTTGATAAAAAGCACCGATAAGATTTTTGCCATATTGGCTATTGATTCCAGTTTTTCCACCAACAGAGGAATCAATTTGTGCAAGAAGCGTTGTGGGCATTTGAATGAAGTTCATACCACGGCGGATTATACTTGCCGCAAATCCTGCTAGATCGCCAATGACACCACCGCCAAAAGCAATAACACAGTCGCCTCTTTCTAAACGCGCAGCAAGAATTTGATCGATGACAACTTGCAGGGTTGAAAATGATTTTGATTGTTCTCCCGCTTCTACAATAATAGGGACAGTATGAATTTTATTTTTTGTTAATTCTGCTTGCAATATCTCCAAATGAAGGGAAGCAACATTTGTATCTGTAACAAGCGCCAAGCGCGTTTGATGAGGATCTTTTTTATTAAGAGCATGTTTAATTTGTGAAGCAGCTTGTGTAATCAGACCCGGACCAATGATGATATCGTAACAGTGTTTGTCCAGTTTAACAGTAACGGTTTTGGTTTGCATGCTGGTTATCCCTATTGTTAATTTCTGTGTATAGGTAGTGCTGTACGGATCGTATAACATTTTGTGCTACGGTATGACGGCTTTCTTTATGACTGTTAATTGTTAAGTTTGCCTTTGCATAGATAGGATAACGCTGTTCCATGAGTTTTTGCATGGTTTCTTTAGGATTGGCTGTTTGAAGCAAGGGACGTGTCGGGTGCTTTGAGACACGTTGCATGAGGATATCAAGATCGACTTTTAGCCATATGGATATACCATTTTTGTGAATGGCTTTTCGGATATTTTCATTTATATAGGCACCACCACCTGTTGCTAAAACAAGGGGATTTTTTTTCATGAGGTTTAGAATAACACGCTGTTCAAGAGCACGAAATTCGGATTCACCATAAATTTCAAAGATTTCCGTAATTGTCATTTGTGCAGCTTTTTCAATTTCTTGGTCAGAATCATAAAAAGGTAAACGGAGCATGGTGGCGACGCGTTTTCCGATCACTGATTTGCCTGCCCCCATAAGACCAACAAGGACAAGTGCTCTTTCATCAAGGGACGATAAGAGCTGATTCTTTATTTGTGTTATGGGGACGCGTTTTGGTCGATTGCTTTTCATAACTTTATTTCGGCATTTATCCATCTTAAAGTCAATTCCTGTTAATCTTTGTGAGGCATAATACGAGATAGAATATTTTTGGGTAGGTTATTGTCTTATGCCAACATTGACTAGATTTTTGATGATTCTTTTCATTTTGCTTTCTGTTCTTTTCATTATAATGGGTGCTCTTGTGGTTTGGGTTGAACCAGTAACTGTGGATATGTACATTGATGTTCCCTTGGATTCATGGAATCTTTCTACGGAAGCGAATCAATGAAATGAAAAGTGGTGCTGTGATAGATCATTTTCTTGAGATGATGAGTGCGGAGAGAGGGGCTTCGTCTCATACGCTTGCGGCTTATCAGCATGATTTGCAGTGGGCACAAGACGAATTGTCTTCACACTCTGTTTCGCTTTTTTCAGCACAAAAAGAAGATTTAATTACCCTTTTGTCGCTTATGCATACTTTTGGTTTTGCGGCATCGTCGCAAGCGCGCCGTTTATCAACTTTGCGTCAGTTTTATCAATTCCTTTATGCTGAAGGGTTGAGAGCAGATGATCCCTCTCATGATATTGATGCACCTCGTCAGAGGCGTCCTTTGCCCAGAATCATGAGTGAAGATGCAGTGATAAAATTGCTTGATTTTGCGGAGTTAGAAGTCAATCAAGCAGACTATGGGTCCAAAGGTTATTTCCGTGCACTGCGTCTTCAGCTATTGATTGAAATGCTTTATGCAACAGGGTTACGTATTAGTGAGTTGGTGAGTCTGCCGGTTCAGTCTGTTCGAAGGAAGGAATACAGCGTTTTGGTTCGTGGTAAAGGCAAAAAAGAACGAATGGTGCTGTTATCAAAAAAAGCATGTCAAGTTCTTTCACAGTGGTTAAACTTGCGTGATCAGGGAAAGGATGCTACGAGTTCTTATCTTTTTCCTGCGCATTCCGAGACAGGATATATTGCTCGTCAAGTCGTTGCACGAGAGTTGAAAAATCTCGCTAGAAGAGCAGGGATAGGAAGTGATAGCTTTTCTCCCCATGTGTTGCGTCATGCTTTTGCTAGTCATCTTTTGCAAAATGGTGCTGATTTGCGTGCCGTTCAACATTTGTTAGGTCATTCTGATATTGCTACCACTCAGATTTATACCCATGTGTTGGAAGAGGGACTTTATCGTTTAGTCAATGAGCATCATCCACTTGCCGATGAGCAAAAGGCTCGTTAAAGAAAAGGTGATGTTTTTGAAAAAGACTTTATAAAGCAAATTATAAGTGTATAAGTGACACTGAATGAGTTGATACAAATGTATAATTATCTTGATTTTGAAAAACCAGTTGCTGATCTTGATGGGAAAATTCTTGAATTAAAAAAAATTTCTCAGGAAAAAGGCAGTCTTGATATGAGTGACGAGATTGCTCGTCTTGAAACGCGTTCCCAAACAGCGTTGCGCGATATTTATAAAAAATTATCGCCGTGGCAAAAAACACAAGTCGCTCGTCATCCGGATCGTCCCCATTTTATGGACTATTCTAAACGCCTATTGAGTGATGTTACGCCTTTGGCCGGAGATCGCAAGTTTGCTGAAGATGAGGCTATTCAAGCGGGGTTTGCACGCTTTAAAGGTGAGGCCATTGCTTATATCGGTCAAGAGAAAGGTCACGATACGGAAACACGTTTGCGCTATAATTTTGGTTCTGCACGTCCAGAAGGCTATCGTAAAGCTGTACGTATTATGGAAATGGCTGACCGCTTTGGTTTGCCACTCCTCACTTTTATTGATACAGCAGGTGCTTATCCTGGGGTAAGCGCTGAAGAACGTGGGCAAGCGGAAGCAATTGCTCAATCAACAGCTACAACTTTGCGTTTGAAAGTTCCTGTAGTTTCCGTTGTTATTGGAGAAGGCGGTTCTGGAGGGGCGATAGCAATCGCGGCTGCCAACAAAGTTTATATGTTGGAGCACGCAATTTACTCTGTTATTTCACCAGAAGGAGCAGCTTCTATCTTATGGCGTGATCCAGCTCGTGCAAAAGATGCTGCAATGAATATGCGTATTACCGCTCAAGATTTGTATCGCTTAAAGATTATTGATGGCATTATTTCGGAACCTTTAGGGGGAGCGCATCGTGGCAAAGAGATTGTCATTGATGCAACGGGTGATGTTATTTCAGAGGCTTTAAAAGCTATGGCTGGAAAAGATGGTCAAGTGCTTAAACAAGAGCGAAGGGAAAAATACCTTCAAATTGGTCGATCTCTAACATAGGTTATTTTTTGTGAGGGGTGTTGGATTGGAGTTTTATTCGATGACATTTAGCAGATTCCTCGCTGTGTGTGTGTTGTTTGTAATGGGACTATTGACAGCATGTGAAGGAAGATTACCAGCCTCTATTCGCGCTAAAGTTGAGCAGCCGTTGCCGCAAGAAATCAAAAATAGAATGGTTCTGTATGATATAGATCCCTATGCACCGATTATGATGCGGTTTTTTAAGGAAGAAAATCTTGCTGAAGTTTGGAAGCAATCTCGTTCAGGACCTTTTATCTTGGTTGCTCGCTATGGCATTTGCAAATGGTCTGGTAAGCTTGGACCTAAATATAAAGAAGGGGATCTTCAAACACCAGAGGGTTTTTATACTATTAGCGCAAACCAAATGAATCCTTATTCAAAATATTATCTCTCTTTTAATATAGGATTTCCTAACCTTTATGATCAGGAAAATGGTCGCACAGGAAGCAATCTTATGGTGCATGGTTCTTGCTTTTCCGCAGGTTGTTATTCTATGAGTGATAAGAACATGGCTCAGATTTATGCGTTTGCACGGGATGCTTTTAAAGGAGGACAAAGAGAGTTTCAGTTGCAGGCTTTTCCTTTCCGCATGACCGAGGATAATATGTCACGTCATAGCAAGAATCCTCATTATCAATTCTGGATTATGCTTAAGAAAGGTTATGATTTTTTTGAAAAAAATCGTCAACCTCCAACTGTTGAGGTTTATGGAAAACGTTACGTTTTTAATCGCGATATTGATAAAAATTCAGTTTCTCTAATGCAGTGAGTGGTATTGTATCCTACTGCACCGTAAACACTATCACTTAATAATGGTGATACAGGATATGCAAAAACTTTGCACATAAGATGTTTAAGTGAGTGGTCAATATTTTAAAGTGCAGAGTTTTTTCATAGAGCTTTATGTAAGTAAATCATATGAAGTGGGAAGCCAAGAGGAATTTTCTCAAAGAAGTTGGATTGTTTGCACATCGTTACTGGTATCAATCTTCGTTTTTAGTGAAGAGTAAGTTAATATAAAATGTACCTCTCTTTTTATTTCTTTCAAAGAGTTTTATTCTTTTATGCTGTGAAATATTGTCTTGTCGTGCTGTTATATAAGATACATTCACATATTTTAAAATGCGATATTGCCTCTGTCTAATTTTGGTTTTTTTCTTAACAGGGATTTTGATTTCAATTAGCTTGAATAAATATAGAGTTGAGCAGAATATTTTAGAACCAAGAATTTGGCCAATCGGTCTGTGAAATGAATCACATGAAATGGTTTGCAGATGAAGCGCATTTAGAGAGAAAACAATCTATTTGCAGATTGATGGGTATTAAATTTTGTATCATAACAATTTGATTTATAATGATAATTTAGTTTTTAAGTCAAATTAGAACCCTGAATACCGTAAGCTTCTCTCATTTCAAAGCCGTTCCATGTTGAATAAATTAAAACCATTTGCTTGCACGTTACAAGCGGGGATAGCCGCGTGGGTGAAACTGTGCAAGAAAGACTAAAATGCTTTTTACAAACCGTCTCAAGTACCAAGAGCTGTTTCAACATTGGGAATTAGCAAAGTGTGTAATGGTGCCGGTTTGCTCCTTTAAAAGCATAAAGATGGTGGTGCTAATGAATTTAATGTTATATCATTGAAGGGGAGAAAAAATTAAAATTTTATTCCTGGAATGACCAGGGGATTTTCTAAGAGAGCTGTTTTGTCTGCAGTATCTATTGCTGGTTTATTAAAAAAAGCATTGAGGAGCTTTTGTATTGCGTCTTTTTCAACACCATCGGCAATGATGACGAAACGTGTTTGTTTTATTCCTTTTGGCCATGCTGGCAATCTTATGGGAGGATGAAAAAATGTTTGTACGCCATGTAATACAAGTGGGCGATAAGGGTCATCACGTAATGCGATAATTGCTTTAATACGTAATAATTTTGTACCATAACGCTCTTGTAGGAGATCTAAAAAAGCCTCAATTGTGGCGTAATCAACAGGACCCCCACAGTTTAGTGAAAAGGTACGAATGGTTTTATGGGGGCTATGATCATGTGGGGTAGTCGTAAGATTTTGTTTAAGTTTTGTATTTTCTACTTTTTCATCCCATAATGTGTTATTTATTAATAGATTTGAACAGAAATCTTTAGAATGGGCGTCAATGATTTGTGCTGTAGGATTCATTGTTTTAAGTGTGCTAAGGAGTGCATCTGAAAGCGTTTGTGGGTCTCTAAGATCTGTTTTGGTGAGAATGATTTTATCAGCAAATATTAATTGTTTATATATTTCAGGATAGCGCTCACATATGGAAAGTGGGCTTAATGTATCAAATGTTGCAAGAACAGCATTTATGGACAATGTTTGAATAAACAATGGGTGGCTTAAAAGTATTTGTAAAATAGGGGCGGGATCAGCCATCCCTGTGGTTTCAATGATAATATGATGGAGTTGTTTGATCTGTCCTGTCTGAACGCGATTTATTAAATCAATTAATGTGTCGATGAGATCACTGCGTAAATTGCAGCATAAGCAACCATTGGCAAGCTCAATAATTCCTTCTGTTGTTTTTTCAACCAGAAGGTGGTCAATACTGATTTCGCCGAATTCATTGATGATAACAGCACATTCTGTTAGAAGAGGGTCTTGTAGCATACGGTTGAGCAAAGTTGTTTTGCCAGAGCCTAAAAAACCCGTAATAAGCGTGAGAGGGATGCGCTTTATTTTCATGTTAATCATCAATCATAGTTTTGTTTTTAAAAAATATATCTCAGTATGTCTAACCAATTTATAATGATGTCCGTGAGGGATGTAATGGTTAATCCCTCATGAGATCCATTGTACCACTATCTTTACGCTTATAAAGGTAGGTGCACGTGGGTATATTATACACTTTTTAGCGTCAATGTTATGATAATTCTTGGTTCTTGAAAGGACTTATAGGAAGGATTTTTATTCCTTGTTTTAATTATTTTATCTACATGTTCATCCACCTTGTGGCGCGCAAGAGACTGGTTTTATTGATTCAACAAATACAGATTTGAAATGAGAGAATCTTACAATACTTGTGGTTTTGACATAAGGTACAAAATAATTAATTATCATTATAAATCAAAGTATTATAATTAATTGTAGATTATGATTTATGGCTTTTTATAGAATGGTTTGCGTGCCTTTTATACGGAATATAGGGTTTTCTTAGTGGTTTTACTGTCATTTTAGGTGTTTGTGGCGTACGAATGAGGTGTACTGATAAAGGATGAGAAAAAGAAGGTGGAGCAGTGATAAAAGGTGAGGTGAGAATAATATTTCCTTGATCATCATATGATTTTGCATGCATTTTTATGGCTTCAGGTGTGCATGTTTGTTGTCTCATATTGTTGGCTTTTGTTATGTTGCTCCCATAAGGTTTTAATGTTGCTAGTGTTAATTGGGGGTTTCCTTGGTGCAAAAATCCTATTTCAAGAAGTTGTGCAGCTTTTTCTTCTCTTTCACTTATGTTGTTAGCACCTAGAATGACAGCAATAATTGTACGTTTATTGCGGGTGGCTGAGGCAACAAGATTAAAACCAGAGGCACAAATAAAGCCTGTTTTCATACCGTCTATCCCATAAAAACGGCCAATGAGGTTGTTTGAGTTATGTTGGATTTTTCGATTATTACCAAAATCAATGGCTGGAATAGAAAAATAATGAGCATATTGTGGAAATTCTCTACGTATTTGAACGGCTAAAAGAGCAATATCGCGTGCCGTGGAATAGTTTTGAGGATCTGGTAAACCACTTGCGTTCGCAAAATGGGTGCCAAACATGCCTAAACGTTTAGCTTCGCTATTCATTTTATGTACAAAATCTTTCTGTGAACCCGCAACAGCTTCACTCATGGCAATGGCTAAATCATTGGTAGATTTAACCATGGTGATACTTAAGGCTGTATCAAGTGTGAGTACAGAACCAGCTTTATAGCCTGAACGATATGAGGGAGCTTTTGCGGCGTATTCGCTGATGGTGATATGTTTGTTTGGTGAAACTTCTCCTCGGCTCATGGCACGAAAAATAACATAAGCGGTCATTAATTTTGTCAAGGAAGCAGGATACCAACGCTCAAAAGCTTGATTATGTTTTAAGATACGCCTCGTTGTAACATCAACAGAAATAAAAGGCTGCGCTAAAGCAACAGCGCTGGATAAACTCAAAATCACAGAAAAAAATAAATTATAGAAGAGACGTTGCATTAATTTAAATCTAGTTCCCTCTTATTCGTTATTTAGAATTGTTTTAATGTAGCACACAAAGCTTTTAAGTCTAGGATAGGGAGGAAAGATGGTTAATTGCTGTATCCGTTGTGTCTGTGGGATAAAAACCAACACTCATTTTTATTTTCCCCTTGAATTTGGTTTGATGACTTAAGTATCTCAAGAAATACTTTTTAAATAATGAAGATTGTACAAGATTTCATGTTCTTGGAGGGATTGAATTTCTCAGAAAGGAATGAATCTGTATAATCATGCATTTTTCTTGCTCTCCTGTTAGGATAGCCCTTGGCACTTGAGACGGTTCGTAAAAAGCATTTTAATCTTTTCTTGTATCGTTTTATTCACACAGATATCCCCGCTTGTAATGTGTAAGAAAATGATTCTAATTGATTCAACCTAGAATAGATTTGAAATGAGAGAATCTTACGGTATTCAGGGTTCTCATTCAAGTTGAATAACGCTAAAACATCCTTATAAGTCAATGAGATGTATGTTATTTAAATGATTTTAAAGAGAGGAAGAATTCTTTTTCAAAAAAAATTACACATTGATTATTTCTTATCATGTACATGTGTTTTATAATTTTGAATTAGAAAGTTTGAAGTATCTTTCTTATATTTTTGTTCCCTATACTCCGCTCAATATACAAAGTTATGCATTATTCTTATCAATTAGTGCATTGTTTCATGATGATTTAGTTTTTGAAGTTTCTGAACAGCGTATGGTGGCATAGGAGGAGGGGTAGGATCTTGAGCTGCTAAGAGAAGCAGTTCATCACACGCTTTTTCAGTTTTTTGGACAAGTTGATCTAGAAAATCACGTTTGCTTAAACCCGCTTCTATCGGGGGAAGAATACGGACACGAATTGTTCCGGGATAGCGGCGAAAATTATTGCGTGGCCAATATAAACCCGCATTGTGTGCAATAGGGACAACTTGAAGTCCTAATTCATTATAGAGCGCGACAATTCCTGACTTATAATCTGGTTCTTGACCGGGTTGTCGGCGTGTTCCTTCGGGAAAAATCAAGATTTGGCGCCCTTGTTTTACTTTCTCTTTTGCTTTTTGTATAATCATTTTTAAAGCTTTGATGGGTGTTGTGCGGTTAATGGGGATAATTTGCGTTTTTGCCATATACCAGCCAAACAATGGAATCCACATCAATTCACGTTTTAAAATGAGAGTGGGATCATCAAAATAAGGAACAAGACTGAAAGTTTCCCAAGCTGATTGATGCTTTGGAGCAATGATATAGGGGCCTTTGGGAAGATTTTCTAAACCTTCAATCTCATAACTTGTGCCTGCGATGTATTTTTGCAAAAAGAGTGTAACGCGTGCCCATGTTTTAGGGACAATCCATGCCTTTTTGCGGGGCATTAAAAAATAAACGGGAGCGTAAAGAATCATTTGTATGAAAGTTGTTGTATAAAAAGCGAACGTAAAAAGAATAGAACGAAGGATAAGCACTACATTTTCCATTTTATATCTATAAGAAGACTTCATATATAATATAATTCACATGAGAAAACATCTTCTTTATGTTTTCTCAAGCATCTATTTTTTCGGTAACTCATTTTCCGATATTTAAAAACAGAAGGAAAGAGGTTAATGGAATTACAAAAAGATAAACTTTTTATTCCACGGATTTTATCTATTGCGGGAACAGATCCTTCTGGTGGCGCTGGAATGCAGGCGGATTTGAAGGTTTTTTCAGCTATGAAAACTTATGGTATGAGTGTGGTTACAGCTGTTGTTGCACAAAATACTCAGGGTGTGCGTTCTTTTCAGGCATTAGATGCTTCTTTTGTTGCAGATCAAATTGATTCTGTTTTTGAGGATATCCATGTTGATGCCGTTAAAATTGGTATGGTTGCAAATGCTCAGATTGCACAGGTTATTGCAGAACGTCTTGCTTATCATAAAGTGCGTTTCATTGTTTTTGATCCGGTTATGGTTGCAAAAAGTGGTGATGTTCTTTTAAAGTCTGATGCAATTGAAATTATGCGTGATGTTCTTGTGCCGATGTCAACTTTGATCACGCCAAATTTGCCTGAAGCTGCACTGTTATTGGGGGGTGAAGTGCAATGGTCTTTAGAGACTATGTATCAATATGCTCCACGACTCTTGGCGCTAGGGTGTCATGCAGTTTTGTTAAAAGGGGGACATTTGAATACGCTTACCAAAAATAGCACAGAAAATTACGATTGTTCTAGTCCAGACCTTTATTGTGATTGTGAAAACCTTTTTATACTTGAAGCTTCTCGTCTTTCAACTACTCATGATCATGGGACAGGGTGTACCATTTCTGCTGCCATTGCAGCTCTGTTACCTACTCAACCTTTGGATTGCGCTGTTAAACAAGCAAAAGATTATTTGCATGGCGCTTTAACTGCTTCAGATGCTTTAAAAGTAGGGAAAGGGCGAGGGCCGCTTCATCATTTTTATGCATTATGGAAAGATTAATACAACGATTGATTGTGAAAAATCTTCACTCTATGAATTTGTTTCGTCATTATATGATGTTTTGGACTTATGACTGATAAGTGTTAGCGCATTGTAGCTTAACAGTTATTTTGTATTAAGAAGGATAAGAAAAAATGTTATAATTTGCTTCTTTTATATATTTTTTACGATTAATCTATCCTGTTTCAGAGGCAATTTTGAGTATAAAAAAGAGAGCAAGGAATTGTAAAATCAGGATTTGATAGCAAAAAGAGTAGAGGGAAAGACCTTTTACAAGGCGATATTAAAGCTGGCGGATCCTGCTATATTCGCTGTTTCTTATATTGGTGGCAAAACAGGGTGAGCCAAAATCGTCATCAAAATTATTATATATCTAACATTTACATAGTTTTTGTCAGCATGGATAGGGTTTTCTAAATAGAAATTGATACTTCCTGATGGAATTATTAATGATCTTTCAGGTGATGTGGTAAATTTTTTTCGGATATTACAACGTCATTATCCTTTTTTATGGAACTGCTTTATAGAATTATTGGCGTTTCAGATGAGTAGCTATGAGGAGTTTCAACATTTAATACAGCAAGATCTAGAAACTTTTACGAATTTAGAGCGGATTTTAAGGTTTTTATATTTATAGTGATTCAGTTTTAGCGAGAAGGTAGTCGATTGCACAATCGGAGTTTCAATAGACCTGTAGCGTATGGTTTAATCTTTTCAAAATTGAATTTTTATTCTGTTGTTTAGCTGATGTTACCATTAAACATTTAAAATGGTCTGATTTTATTGTGCACTATGACGGTTTCAATACTTTATGTTACCTTATCTTGATTTGAAGTTATGTTCCTCATGTAAAATAGAATGCACTTAATATTGTTAATTCACATGTCTATTTTAAAGAGATTTCTCTCAAAGTGTGTCACATCCATTTTATAATAACGTTCGTGAATGGTCTAAAGCCTTTATGAAGTGTATAAAGCTATTATGCTTCCCATTTTTACGTTTTCAAGGTGAAAGGGGTACCTCCCTATACTATTTTAGCTCCCAATGTTGCGATAATCTTTGGTATTTCAGAGCGTTCAGAAGAAGAGTTTTTATTCCTTTCTTCAAGTGAATTTTATTGATGCCTCAATTTTTCCTGTTATGCGTGAGTAGATGATTGTGAGTGATTTTAATGTATAGAGATTTGAAATGAGATAATCCTATGATATTTGAGACGCTTGCTCAATATGAATAATGATAAATTATCTTTATAAATCAAGTTATTAATTTATTTTTGTGTTGAAGATTATTCTGGATAAGAATTTGTTCAAGAAAGAGGATTATCAAATGATGTGCCAGAAATCCCAAAAACTTAATTTACTCTAAATAATAGGTGAAAACAGTTTATTTCGTTTGAAAATAATTACAATTAGCGTGAGGGATTTTTCATCATCAACTGTGACATAGAAAAAGAAACAATACACATAAAGGACCTTTAAATGATCTTTGAAAGATTTTTTAAGCTCCTTTGGTTATTTTATAAAGCGAAAATTTTTTCTATTAATTAACTAACAGACTAACCATCTAACAAATTATGATGCAACTGTCGTTTTAAATGTTTGCTTTCGAGCTCTTCATAAATATCAGTAACAGACAGTAGATTATCGATCATATAAAAAAATTACATTTGTTCAACTTAGATTTGTGATAGATATCTTTATTTAAGACAAAGTAAAAAATAAGAAAATTTGAGTGAGCCATTTGAAACAATTATGTTTATAAAACTGATTTTAGCTTTTCACTATCAGTATTAAAGGCGATTGGCCAAGCTTTCTTGGTTATATCGATTGCTTGATCATATTTGAGTTCTGCTGAAAATAATAAATTCTTTTAATTGATGAGCAAAAAAGAATTCAGAGCTAAACCACTATGTGTTTATTGGAATAAATTTTAAATTCACCAAAGTTTGTAAAGCCCAATTTTTTATAAATGCTAATTCCCTCGTGAGAGGCTTGCATACCAATAACATGATATCTCTTTCTTTTTAAATGCTCAATAGCAATTTTTGTCATGAATGTCCCAATACCTTTTTTCTGAAAATCTGGCTTGGTGACAATATCATACAATCCACCAATCCCATCCGCTTTAATACAAAAACATATTGCTATAGGATTGTTATTTATATAACCAACGAACATCTCTACATCAGAGTCTTTTTTATAACAACGCCCTATTGTTTCATAAAATATAACTGCTTCTTCATTAAAAGGCTCGAAGACTGATGCCATAACATTTCCATAATCTCTAAAATCTTGAAGTGATTCAACTTCCTTGATTTTGAAGCTATCTGGCATAGAAGTAACATGTGAGTCTATATCTTGCGCTAAAGCTGCCATTCCTACCTCTGTTTCAACATGCTCTAAGCCAATAGATAAGAGAACTTCATCAACTTTATAATGAGATGAATGAGGTCCAACCCACTAAACTAAAGGTAGTTTCTGCGCATTAAAGGAAGCGATTATAGATTTTGCCTGCTCTACAGGTATAGTTTCTTGTAAATTTTTAGAAGAGATAATATTGAATGTATCTGAAGCGAATGTTGAATTAATAGAAGACACGCCATTTGAAAAATCAACAACCTTCATTTTAGGGCACAATTTTGGTAAAAAACGTACTTTTGAACAAAAATTATTCATCTAATGATAAGTCAATTTTTGATTTGTTTAACATTTGTTTTTCTTGTCATTGCTCATCATTTCTAATTAATCTTTTATACGGGGGCTGTAAAAAATCCGTCTAAGTTAAAAATTATTATCTTAAATCTAAGCCCCCAATCCAATAGATGCTTCATAAGAAATTACGAATCTTAGAAAAACTTTGAAAAAAAATAAATTGATACAAGATCGAGTGGAAAAATATACAAAACCTGCTGGCAAGCTACATACAGCTACAACAACCGATTGTAGTTTGACACTAGGTTTTGTACTAAGTGGGAAAAGGTGGGATTAGGTAGGAATACGTGATAATTTGTTGTTTTTATGT